>JALZID010000300.1 GCA_030860485.1 Pseudomonadota bacterium
GAGGCTGTCGATCGAGTTGAAACGGCTGAACGGGACGCAGCTCGAAAAGTGGGAGTCCTCACATGGGACCCCGAGGGAAAAACAAGAAGGGATAATCTGTAAAGTTATTCAAGGGACACTACACTAGGCAGCATGGCTTGGATTGTGAGATCAAGCCGTTGTGCTGCTGTTAGAGCCCGTGCGGAGAGATCAGTCCGGTCGCGTAGGCGATCATCAGGAACAGGAACAGGCCGATGGAGAGCGCGACGCGCAGGGACAGCGCCTGCAGGGTTAGCCCGGATCGACCGCGGAGCATCGCCACCAATGCACTGCCGAGGCTCGCGAGGATGGCGATCAGCACGACGATGACGATGACTTTTCCCACGATGATGACCGCCTCGGACCTCGCCCTAGCTTACACGCTTACACGATGTATCTCAGCCCGGCCTCGAGGTGAGAGGCCAGGGCCTCGGGATATAGGCGGCTCATCCAGGGGATGAAGCCGAGCTGCGGGCTGGGGATCCCCGCCTTGACCGTGTCCAGGGTGTCCCGCAGCGTCCGGTAGTCCCGATCGATCTGTATCGCCACCCAGCCGGCCAGTACGACGCCATCGCGCTCAATCGCCTCGGCAGAGAGCAAGGCGTGATTGATACACCCGAGCCGCAGACCGACCACGAGGACCACCGGGTAGCCGAGTCGGGCGGCGAGATCGGAGACGCGTGATCGGGGGCCCAGGGGCACCCGCCAGCCGCCGATCCCCTCGATCACCGTGAGCTCCGCAGCCCGCGCCAAGCGGCGTTCCACGGTACGGATCCGGGGAATGGATATCCGTACCCCGGCCTGGCGGGCCGCGAAGGCCGGCGCAATGGGCGGCTCGAAGGCGTAGGGATTGACCCACTCGTAGGGCAGATCCTCCCCGGCATGGTCCTGGATCATCAGGGCATCGTCGCTCCGCAGGCCCTGCTCGGTGGGGCGACAGCCGGTCGCCACGGGCTTCATGCCGTGCACCCTCTGCCCTCGCTGCCGCAATGCGGTCAAGAGTCCGAGGACCGTCCAGGTCTTGCCGACCCCGGTATCGGTCCCGGTCACGAAGACCCCGCGCCTCGACGGCTGGGGTTCGGGGGCCATCAGCGCTGTTCGGATCCACCACCGGGGGGACGGGGGAATCGGACCAACGGAAAGGTCGCGACCGTACTCCCGTTCTGGGGGCGAGTCGTGGGCAGCGGCGCCCAGGCATGCCCGAAGACGACCTCATAGGTGGCCGGCAGAACGCCGTTTCGGCGATGGCGCTCATAACGTTCCTGGACCTCTGCGAGGCGGCCTTTACCGGTGAGCCCGCGAGGCCGGCCCTGTGCAACATTGCCCGCGCCCAGACACCTGAGATCGCGCATCAAGGCCTCTAGGTCGCGGTAGGTCAGGGTAAGACGCTCGACATCCAGACAAGCGCCATGGAAGCCCGCCCGCACCAACAGGTCTCCGATATCGTGCATGTCGAGGAAGGCGTGTACATGCGGCCCCGGGCCTACCCCCGCCCAGCTGTCGCGCAACTCGGTGAGCGTGTCAGGACCGAGGGTAGAGAACATCAAGAGCCCTTGCGGTCGGAGCACCCGCCGAAACCCTGCGAATACCGTCTCTAGGTCATTGCACCACTGCAGGGACAAGTTGGCGAAGACCATCTCGACACTGCCGTGGGCGAGCGGCAGGGACTCGATGTCGGCTTGCAGGTAGCGCTCCCGCGAGAAGAAACGCGGTGCCTTGCTCCGGGCCTGTCGAAGCATCGCCATGGCCAGGTCCAGGACCACGATCCGGCTGCCCGCATAGCGGGCGCTCAAGCGCCGCGCCGCAAACCCGGTCCCCGCGCCGGCATCCAGGACCCAGCGCGGGCGGATATCGACGAGGTCCAAGCGCTCGCTCATGCGCAGGGCCACGGTCTCCTGCAACACGGCGTAGGCGTCGTAGTGCCCGGCGGCGTGTTCGAAGGCAGCCTTGAGGCGCGGCTTATCGAGCCGGTAGGGGTCGGGAAGTTTCATACAAATACTGTTGGACCAGCGCTAGACGAACAACCGCAGCCGAGCTCCGCCAGGGCCTCGACGAGCCGCATGACCTGTCCCTCGGTGTGCGCTGCCGTCAAGGACACGCGCAGTCTGGCACTTCCGATCGGCACGGTCGGGGGGCGGATGGCGGCCACGAACAGACCATGCCGCCGCAGGTGCGCGGCGGCCTCCAAGGCGCTGTCGTCCCCCCCGAACACCAGGGCCTGGATCGGCGAGCGGGGATCGCTCTTCGGGATGCCGATTTCGGAGAGCCCGGCCCGGAATGCCGCGATCAAGGACCTCAGGTGTTCGCGTCGCCAGGACTCCGTCCGGGCGAGCACTAGGGCTTCATGCACCGCTTCCGCGACAGCGGGGGCCAGGGCGGTCGTGTAGCGGTAGCTCCTGGCATCCTGGATCATCGTCTCGATGAGGTCATCGGAACCCGCCACGAACGCACCGAGCCCGCCCAAGGCCTTGCCGAAGGTGCCGATCTGGACCGGGACCGCTTCGCTGCCTAGCCGGAGCTCGGCAAGGCTGCCCTGGCCACCGGGGCCAAGGACGCCGATCGCGTGGGCATCGTCGACGACCAGTGCGGCATGGTAGCGTCCGCACAGGGCCGCGATCTGGCCCAACGGAGCGAGATCGCCGTCCATGCTGAATAACGACTCGGTGACGACCAAACGCCGGCTACCCTCGGCGGCCTGTAGGCGGCGCTCCAGGGCCAGGGTATCGCGGTGCGGATAGCGGAGCAGCCGGGCACGGGAGAGCTCCACGGCGTCGATGAGGGAGGCGTGATTGAGCCGGTCCGCAATGACCGTGTCGCGTCGGCCGGCGAGGGTCGTCACGACGGCGAGGTTGGCGAGATACCCTGAAGAAAAGACCAATGCCCGGTGCCGGCCGGTGAAGACGGCGAGGTCCTCCTCCAACCGGGCGTGGGCGCGGCAGTATCCCGAGACCAGCGGCGAGGCGCCGCTGCCGACACCATAGCGTTGCGCCCCGCGTTGAAACGCCGCGACGACGCGCGGGTGAGACGCGAGTCCGAGGTAGTCGTTGCTGGAGAAGTCGACGTAGCGCCGACCGTCTATTTGCCCCTCGGCGCCTGGCCCGGTCTCCCGGACGACGCGGTGCCGATAGCGGCTCCCGGCCGCACGGCTCGCGAGCCGCCGTGTAAGCTCCGGCGCCAGCCAGGACATCGGCAGGGGCTGCCTAGTGGCCCGTGCGAACGGGCTCCACGCTCATCCCTAGCCGCTCCAGGAGCCGCCGATCCCGCCCGGTGTCGGGATTGACCGTAGTGAGCAGGCGTTCGCCATAGAACACCGAATTGGCCCCTGCGATGAAGCACAGGGCCTGAAGCTCGTCGGACATCTCGGTGCGCCCGGCCGAGAGCCTCACAAGGGACGCCGGCATCAGGATGCGCGCGACGGCAATGGTGCGGACCACCTCGAAGGGATCCGGCGGGGGGACGGAGGCGAGCGGCGTGCCGGTCACCCGTACCAGCACATTAATCGGCACGCTTTCCGGGTGTTCAGGAAGATTCGCCAGCGTTATCAATAGATTAACAACATCCTCCCGCTCCTCCCCCATGCCGATGATGCCCCCGCAACAGACCCGTAGACCCGCTGCCCGGACATGTGCCAGGGTCTCGAGCCGGTCGTCGTAGGTGCGCGTGGTGATGATCTCCCGGTAATAACGCCGGGAGGTATCCAGGTTGTGATTGTAGTAGTCGAGCCCGGCCGTCTGGAGCTCCAGCGCCTGTTCGGCGCTCAACATGCCGAGCGTCGCACAGGTCTCGAGCCCCAGGGCTTTCACGGCCGTCACCATCTCGGTGACTCGGGCGAGCCCTCGGCTGCTGGGCCGGCGCCAGGCCGCACCCATGCAGAAGCGCGTCGCCCCGGCGGCCTTGGCTCTGGCAGCGGCCTCCCGAACCTCGGCGACACTGGTGAGGGGACCCGGCTCCATGTCCGTCTGATAGCGGGCACTCTGCGGGCAGTAGGCGCAGTCCTCGGGGCACCCCCCGGCCTTGATGTTCAGGAGGGTGCTCAACTGGACCGCGTGTCCGGGAAAGTGGCGGCGATGGATTCTCTGGGCGCGATAGATCAGGTCCGGCAGCGGGCGCTCAAACAAGCCCTGCCCCTCCGCCAGGGTCCAGTCATGGCGTATTGCGGCGGTTCCGGACGGCGCGGTCGGTGCCGGGGACGTGCTTGTTTCTTTGTACACTGCTAACCTCGTCGAGCTAGAATAAAGACCAGACGCATCGTAGGGGAAGCATCGTGCGGCGCTCGTGCATCCTGTGCCTGAGCCCGGCGACCGGTCCCGTGGACCTGTGCCGGGCGTGTCTCGACCTCTTCCCGGAGCAGGGCCCGGCGTGCGATCGTTGCGCGTTGCCGCTCCTGGTCGGGCAGCTCTGCGGGGCGTGCGTCACCCGTCCCCCGCCGTTCTCGCGTGCCCGTGTCCCGTTCCTTTACGCCTACCCATTGGATGCCCTGATCAAGGCAGCCAAATTCTCCAACCGGCTGGATTACCTGAACCACTTGGGGCGTATCATGGCCGATCGGCTCCGGGATGCTGTTCCTCCGCCGGAGTGCCTGGTCCCGGTACCGCTGCACTGGCGGCGGCTCGTCACTCGCGGTTACAACCAGGCCCTCGAGCTGGCTCGGCCACTGGCACGCGAGCTTGGGGTCCCGCTCTGCACCGGTGTATGCCGGCGTTCGCGTTATACCCGGCCACAAACCGGACTCTCGGCTCGCGACAGGGCCCGAAATGTACGCTCGGCATTCCGGGTAGCACGCGCCTTGCCCTACCGGCACATCGCATTGGTCGATGATGTCCTCACCACCGGCAGCACCGCCCGCGAGCTAGCGCGCGTCCTTTTGTCCGCGGGGGTCGTATCGGTCGAGGTGTGGGCGCTGGCGCGAGCGGCGCCGGGGCAAGCGTAGCGCGCGCCAGAGATGCATGGCCTAGGTATCAAGATTACCCACCGAGAGGGCATTGATCTCAATGAACTCGCGGCGCGGTTCCACCTGATCCCCCATGAGGGTGGTGAAGATCTCATCAGCGGCCACCGCGTCTTCGATGCGCACGCCGAGCAGGCTGCGCAGGCCGGCGTCCATGGTGGTCTCCCGGAGTTGGTCGGGGTTCATTTCCCCGAGGCCCTTATAGCGCTGGATATGGAGGCCGCTGCGGACCTCGCGCAGCAGCCACTCGAAGCCGTCTTTGAGTGAGGCGATCGGGTGGCTCTTCCCGCCAAGTTGTACCCTAGCGTCGGGGCCCAGGGGACGCCCCAACCGCCGATAGAGGTCCGCGACGCGCCGGAACTCGCTCGACATCAAGAAGTCGGTCGCGTACTCGTCGGTGATCTCCACGCCCTGGATCACGGTCGTCACGGCACCGATATAGCCGGAGGCCCCAAACGGTCGCAGGATCGCGTCGAAGGGGCGCTCGGGGTGTGCGGCATTGAGGCGGTCCTGCACCGTTTGAAACCACGACCGCAGCTCGGTCTCATCCAGAGGACCGGCGCTCGGCGGTAGTGGCTCCTGCGCCACGATATCGAGTATGGCCGACACATGGTAGCGGGCTAGCTTGTCGCGCATGGACTGCAGGGTTAGGTAATCCTGCCCCAGTTGCTCGACCAGACGCGGGTCCATGGGCTCACCACCCGCCTCCGGGTAGATCTTGGCGTCGTCCAACCCGAGACCCAAGAGGAAGGTCTGCAAGGCGCGATCGTCTTTGATATAGCGCTCCAACTTGCCCTTTTTGACCTTGTACAGCGGCGGTTGCGCGATGTAGACATGGCCGCGCTCGACCAGCTCGATCATCTGTCGGTAGAAGAACGTCAACAGCAGGGTCCGGATATGCGAGCCATCGATATCCGCATCGGTCATGATGATGATCCGATGATAGCGGAGCTTGTCGGGGTTGTACTCCTCCCGCCCGATCCCGCAGCCGAGTGCCGTGATGAGCGTACCCACCTCGGCGGACGAGATCATCTTGTCGAAACGCGCCTTCTCGACGTTCAGGATCTTGCCCTTGAGCGGCAGGATGGCCTGGAAGCGCCGATCCCGCGCCTGCTTGGCGGACCCGCCGGCGGAATCCCCCTCGACCAGGAAGATCTCGGACTGGCGTGGATCCCGCTCCTGGCAGTCGGCGAGCTTCCCGGGCAGACCGGCGATATCGAGCGCCGTCTTGCGGCGCGTCAGTTCCCTGGCCTTGCGCGCGGCCTCACGGGCACGCGCGGCCTCGACGATCTTGTCGGTGATTGAGCGGGCCTCGCCGGGCCGCTCCAGCAGAAAATCGTCGAGTTTCTCGGCCACGACGTTTTCGACCACGGCCTTGACCTCACTCGAGACCAACTTGTCCTTGGTCTGAGAAGAGAACTTCGGGTCATGGACCTTGACGGACAGGACCGCCGTGAGCCCCTCGCGCACGTCGTCACCGACCACCGACACCTTCGAGCGCTGAGCGATCCCCTCGCGGTCCATGTACTGGTTGAAGGTGCGCGTCAGCGCCGCCTTGAAGCCGGCCAGGTGGGCCCCCCCGTCGCGCTGTGGGATCGTGTTGGTAAAGCAGAAGATGTTTTCCTGATAGGAGTCGTTCCACTGCATGGCCACAGCGACCTCCACATCGTCGCGGGTGGCCAAGATGTGGATCACACTGTCGTGCAGCGGGGTCTTCTTCTTATTGAGGTGCTCGACGAAGGCCGCGATGCCCCCGTCATACCGGAAGGTATCCATACGACCGGCGCCGTCGTCGAGGAGGTCGATCTTGATACCGGGATTCAAGAACGACAGCTCACGAAAGCGCTTCGCGAGGATGTCGTAATGGAACTCGCGGTTGGAAAAGACCTCGGCACTCGGTTTGAACGAGACCTCCGTACCCGCGCCCGAGGCCGGCCCGGTGTGTGCGATGGGAGCCGTGGGGACCCCATCCGCGTACTCCTGCCGGTAGCACGCCCCATCCCGGCGGATCGTGAGGAGGAGGGACTCCGAGAGCGCGTTCACCACCGATACGCCGACACCGTGAAGCCCGCCCGGGGTCTTGTAGGAGTTCTCGTCGAACTTTCCGCCGGCATGCAGGGTGGTCATGATCACCTCGGCGGCCGACCGGCCTTCCTCCTCGTGCATGTCCACCGGGATGCCGCGGCCATTGTCCGTGACCGTGACGACGCCATCGTTGTGGACATGGACGGTGATCTCCGTGCAGTGACCGGCCAGGGCCTCGTCGACACTATTGTCGACGACCTCGAACACCATGTGGTGCAGGCCGGTCCCATCATCGGTGTCCCCGATGTACATGCCGGGGCGTTTGCGGACGGCATCCAGGCCCTTCAGGACCTTGATGTTGGTGGCGTCGTAACGGGCGGGCTCGCTCATGGCGCATTTTACCACGGCGCTGGACGTTCCACGTGGAACATCCTATGAAGTCCTGGCGGAGCCGCGACCGCCCCTACCTGCGGGGAATCTTGGGCGGGGCCCAGCTCACAGGCGCATCGGCATCACCACGAGGGTTGGATTTCTACCTTCCTCCGGAACCAGGATGCACCCGCTGCCGGCGTCCTTCAGCTCTATCCGGACCCTTTCCGACTCGATGACATCCAGGGCGTCCAGGAGGTAGCTCCCGTTGAATCCTATCTCCACGGGGCCACCCTCATAATCGACCTCGATGTCCTCTTCCGCGTGTTCCCGATCGGCATTCTGCGCCGTCGCGCTGAGCACCCCCTTGGCCAGCGCTATCCGAACCGCCTTGTAGCGATCGGTACACACGATACAGGCGCGCTTCAAGGAGTTCCGGAGCAGTTCCCGTGGTGCGATGACCACCCGCTCGCAGTCCTTCGGGATCACCCGGTCATAGTCCGGATACCGTCCATCGACGAGCTTCGACGTCAATGCGAGCGCACCCACCCGCACTTGCAGATGGGTCTCCCCGATCATCAACTGAGCCTCATCGCTACCACCGGGCAGTACCCTCAGGAGCTCGGTCACCGCCTTGCGCGGCACGATGATCTGCACCGGGTCCTGGCCTTCCTGTGGCAAGTCGATATCTCGGATCGCGAGCCGGTGCCCGTCCGTGGCGACGCCCCGCAGACCGCGCGCATGACGTTCCAACAGCATGCCGTTTAGATAATAGCGCACGTCCTGTACGGCCATCGCCACATGCGTCTCCTCCAGCAGGGTCTTGAGATCCCCACTCGGGACCGCGAGCCGCGCGCGTTCTGGGCACATTCCGATACGTGGGAAGTCCGGTGCCGCGAAGCTCATGAGGCTGAAGCGACTGCGACTCGAACGCACCGTCGCCTGGCCCTCGGAAACGGATAGCTCCACGCTTGCGCCTTCCGGCAGCGATCGACAGATCTCGTAGAGCATGCGCCCGGGCAAAGTGAACGCGCCCGGTTGCTCGGTACGATGAGGGAGCTCGATCGACAGCTCCACTTCCGTATCCGTTGCCACCAAGGTCATACTCGAGGCCAAACCATCGATCAAGACGTGTCCCAGGATGGGCATCGACTGCTGCCTGTCTACTACACCGATCAAGGACTGCAGAGGATGAAGTAGCTCGTCTCTATCAAAACAGTTCTTCATCTAAGGAATGATCCTTGTTACTAGGGGGTGGGGTTTCTGTGGGAATCCACTAAATTCTTAAACTTTACAATAAGTTATGTTGACACGAGCCTTAGGATAGGATGTTGGCGCCAAGCGCCACGGCGGTGGATGACGTGTGGGTAACAGCCTTCCGGACGGTGCCACCCCGTGTCATCCACAGCTTATCCAGCTCATGTCGTCAGGATCCTCGTCAAGGTCACAAAATCGTCGTTGATCCCGGTATCGCTCTTGCGCAGCGCCGCGATCCGGCGGTAGGCATGCAGGACGGTGGTGTGATCGCGCCCGCCGAAGGCGTCCCCGATCTCCGGCAGGCTGTGGTTCGTCAGTTCCTTCGCGAGGGCGATCGCCAGCTGTCTCGGCCGGGCGATCGAGCGGTTGCGGCGGCGTGACAAGAGGTCGGATACCCGCATCTTGTAGAACTCCGCCACCACCTTCTGGATGCCTTCCATGGTGACGGACTTGTCTTGAAGGGCCAGTAGGTCCTGCAGTGCCTCTTTGGTGAAATCCAGGCTGATGGGAAGTCCCGTGAACCGGGCCTTGGCGAAGACCCGGTGCAAGGCCCCTTCCAGCTCCCGGACATTGCCGCGGAAGCGTTTGCCGATGAAGAAGGCCACGTCGTCGCCGAGCGTAATCCCGGTCTGCGTGGCCTTGTTTTTCAGAATGGCCACACGCATCTCGAGCTCCGGAGGTTCCATCGCCACCGTGAGACCCCAGCTGAACCGGGACTTGAGTCGTTCTTCGACCCCGTTCACCTCCCTGGGATAGCGATCGCAGGTCAGGACGATCTGCTGTTGCCCTTCCAAGAGCGAGTTGAAGGTATGGAAGAATTCTTCCTGAGAGCGCTCCTTGCCCCCGAAGAACTGGATGTCGTCGATGAGCAGGGCGTCGACGGAGCGGTAGAAGCGTTTGAATTCGTTGATGCGGTTGTGCTGTAGCGCCTTGACCATCTCGGCCACGAAGCGCTCCGAATGTAGGTACACGACCTTGCGATCGGGCTTCAGGTGACAGATCGCGTTACCGACCGCTTGCATGCAATGGGTCTTTCCCAATCCGACCCCACCACAGATGAACAGCGGGTTATAGGCGAGCCCCGGGTTTTCCGCGACCTGAACCGACGCGGCGCGCGCCAGTTGGTTGGCCTTGCCCTCGACGAGTGTGTCGAAGGTGAAGCCCGTCTTGAGTCCGTTCGAAGCCGAAGCCGGTGGGCCTCGCACCGGTCGTGCTTGGACTGGCGGATCGGCCATGCCCTTGCGGGTCCCTATCCCTAGTTGCACGTCCACGGCGCCCTCCTCCGCGACGCTCAAGACCAGGTTGACGATGCGGTTCAGGTAGCGATCCCGGATCCATTCGAGCACGAACCGGTTCGGGGCGAGCAGGGTCAGTGCCCGGTCTGCCTCGACGGCCTGTAGCGGGCGGATCCAGGTGTTGAACTGCTGCGGCGGGACTTCCGATTCGAGCCGTCTCAAGCACTGCTGCCACAGGGAACCTCCCATGGTGGTTATGCCCTCTTCGTGAAGTGCCAAAAGACCGCGGGGTGGACCTCCCGCTCCCCACGCCGCGCCGATCGAACGGCTACCCGT
>JALZID010000301.1 GCA_030860485.1 Pseudomonadota bacterium
TTGATGCTGTGCGATCCGCGCATCCATACCCGCTCCTATGGCCAGATGTTCCTGACCGCCCTCCCCCCGATGCGCCGCACTTCCGAGCTCAGCGACGTCCAATCGTTCTTTGCGTCCGGCGATCCGACCCTCCCGCAGCCAATGTCACACAGCTCAACGGATCTGGAAAGTTCCGTCTCCCTTCGGGAGAAGGTTGCCGTAAAAGATGTTACGCGTGTGGGCAAAGGAAACCCCTCATCGTCCTAGGTGACGATGCTGATAGAGGAATCAGGTGGGCATGAGGCGGCTAGCTGCCCGCTACCGAACGCCGAAGATAGGTCTATGAGATCAGAGGGTCTCTAGTCTCATCTTGAAAGCACAGTAGAATCAGCAACAGATAGAACTGTCCGGGGGTTGTAGCAATATATTGTCCGCTTCGGATGGGGCAGTTGTAGCCGCCCGCCAATGAGCGGCGGACGTTACGCTGCGGCCTTATGGAGCAGCGTCCCTGAGCCTCGTAGTCGGCTGGTCTGCGCGGGCCGTGAAACATGATGCGCGTGCGGGCAGCCGGTCTGCCTAAGGGACCCTGATGGCGAACGGGAGCTTGATGCGGATCCCTGTCGAGCTGACAGTCCCGGTCGAGTTCCGGATCTCCATGGCGCCCCGGATCCTCTTTCGCGTGCTGGTCCGGGCGATCTGCCTTCCCACCTTCCGTAGCTTGAGCCTCACGTTCGCGATCTGCCCGGCGGGGATCTTGGCAACGCCGGAAGCAAACAGGAGCCGCCTCTGCGCCTTGACCGCCAGACCTTCGCTGAGCCGCAATGCACTGGCAGGCACGAAGACCTTGACCCTGATGTTGCACGACGTCCCAGACCCCAATCGCGCATTGCACCTAATGAGGACACGGCATGCCGACCCTGTGCAGCCTAGTCGCGGATTTTGGCTCAAGGGCGTTGCGTTAGGGGGCAATATCGGAATTGTCGGAGTTGATGGTGGGATGTTATTGGTGGCGAGGGCGGGAGGTCGGGCTGGGGTGGCGGCGGTGGCGGCGGTGCGACCTCACCGAGCGCGGCGTCTGCCTGGATCAACCCGAAGCCGGTGCCAAAGTCGAAGCCGGTGTCGAAACCGCCGGTACTCGGATCATCCATGTCCATCGCCGTGGCCTTTAACGCCGCATACGTGGCATCGGGCGTCAAGGTCGAGACCAGATCCTTCATGAGCGCGGCGACGCCGGCGGCATGCGGCGCGGCGGCCGAAGTCCCGAAGAAGTTCGGGAAACCCGTGCCATCCGTGTCACTCCCGAAAAACGAGGTGTCGGCCCCGTCCGGCGCCGTGATGTCCGGCTGCTGGCGGACCTCCGGTGTGGCGAGCCGATCCCCGGCGGTATCAAATAGGATGGGCGTGCCCCCGGCCGACGAGAACGTCTCGACGAGCGGCAGATCCCGCCCGAATGCGGGCGTATCCCGGTAATCGGCGGCGCCGACACCGAGTCCCCCGAGTGCGGCGCTATGCGCCCAGGAGGCTCCGTTCTTGGTATCGAACTGATCGATCGTGATCGAGCCGCTCCCGACGTTCACCGTCTTCATCAATCCCGGGTTTGGACAGGCGAGCCGCAGGATCCTCACCCCGAAGGTGGTTACGGGACCGCCATTGGTGAAGCCAAAGACCTCGAAGGGATCGCCCCCGACGTTGTCGGCAGCACTGCCGGCAACAAGGGCCTCACAGGCCACGTTGGTGAGCACGATGTCCATGTCGCTCGCCGAGCCCGGTGCCCCGCTGACCGAGAAGAAGGGCTCGTCCCATTGGTAGACCTGGGTCAGTGTCCGGCCGACCGGGATGGTGATCTGCTGGCAGTATCGACACCGGCACCCGGATCGAAATCGTGCGCCTCTTGCGGCCCGAAGCCGATGTCGAAAAACACGCCGCTCGCACGGAAGGGGGGACTCGTAAGCCTTGCGATCCTCATTTCCGGCGGAGCTGAAATAGGCCACCCCCATCCCTTTGACGGTGTCGACCGCCTGGGCGATGATGCCGTCCTGGTAGAAGGGCTCGGCGAAATAGATGACATCGTCGTTGATGAGCTTCGCGCCGGCGTTGGCGAGATCGATGATGCCCTGGGCAAAACTGGCCTGGCCTTCGAACGCCGTGTGGAAGGCCTGGCTGGCCCCGGGGGCGACGTCATGGATGATCTCCATCATGCCCCGCCCTTCGTCCGTAGCCTCGGTACAGGGACTCAGCTCGTCCAGCACGGTCACCCCGGCGGGCAGTTCGCCGCTCGCGACGCCGGCCGCGGCGCCGCCGAGACAGTCGTAGCTGTCCGACAGGGTGCCCACCATGACCCCGGTGCCGTCGACCACAAAGGCCGTGCGACCGATGTCTGCACGCATCGCGGCGACCCCCTGGCTGGTCACGTCGCCGACCTGGGTGGCCGCGTAGGCGGGACGGGCGAGCTCTACGCCCTTCGGCACCCCTACCCGCTACTACCATACTGCCCTCCCTCTAGCGCCCCTCGAGTGCATCTACATAATCTACCCTTGCCGGTCTACTACGACGGTACTACTGTCCTTGTCCTTCGATACCATCAATACGTTTTCGAACCTGTCGATGAACGTCGCTTGATGGTCGATTACGAACTGTTGTCCACCAAGGGAGATGAGCCGCTCCCACATGCACTCCCGTCCTTGTTCATCCGAACCATTCGTAGGTTCGTCCCATACGATCAACTCTAGATTGTAGCCAAGGTATTCGATTGTGATTTGACGCAACGACAGAAACGCTGCCAGGTCTACTCTACGGAGTTCACCATCACTCAGGGCTTCTAATTGTAAATCGCCACCGCTACGAGTTATTACTATATCCACTTCAGGACGTTTGGAAGATTGCAGGCCCTTGACCTCCAACCTAGTTGAGTCTGGATGACAACCAAGGTAGTTCACTTCCTGGCAGAACAAGGCATTCCATCTTTCGATCACCTCACTCATGGTCTGGAAGCGAATCTCCTGGAACCCAAGAGGCCAGAATTGCAACGCATCTCTATTTACCAACAGTGCAGACAATGCATTCTGTGCTACCGACAGATCATTCTGTTTCTTGAGTTTGGATTTGCGAACCAACTCCAACGGGTGAAGATCTTTTTTAACGACAACAGATCAATAGGTTATGAGCGAAAATGCTTGGAAGAGAGGGCACTCCGTGGTAGGTATGGGTTTCTCTAGATCATACGTCCCACAAAGGAGGCCCTCTCAT
>JALZID010000302.1 GCA_030860485.1 Pseudomonadota bacterium
TTTGGATGCGTGCCCACGGCTATACCTGATGTCATCGTGTGCTCCACTTTTGTGAACCGCCTAGTGCGGACCCGCATGCTAGGTGGTGTGGGGGCCGGGGGCCAAACGCCCCCGGCTACCCGATTAGCTGACGTCATACGATGCCCCACGCGGAGAGTTCCGCCTTTACAGCATCAACGTACTTCCAGCAGTCGCCGCGTTCAAGTAGCTGCCCGCGATGCGCCACGTCATTTCTGAGTTCTGCACCGGCTCTGATTAGTGTGAAGTCGCTCCAAGGCAGCGCCTTTTCACTGCTCGTGAGCAACGCGCCAAGAAAATGGCTTTTGCAACCGAAGTGGCCTTCACTGGCGAGTTGTTCAAGTACGTCATTGAGCACGGCAAAGGCGTGAATGAAAGGAAGGTTGTGCGTGGCGTTTGCAAGCGCAAATGGAAACGTGCCACCGATAACGCCCTGCGACGCGAATGCGCTGCGTTGGAGTCGTCCTCGGAGAACCTCCACTCCAGCCCAGCCGCTTTGAACCTCCGCAAGTGTTACGCTGTCGCGAATCACTGCTGCGTTTCCTAGTCAGCTAACGCTTGCTTGAGGGGCGCGGCGCTGTTTGCCGCGGGATCTTCCCCCGATTTTGTAGACACTGTTGTTCCTCAAACGGCTATCGTCTCATATTGGACGGGTGATAGGTACCCTAATGATGAGTGAAGCCGCTTCTGATTGTAAAACGGGATGTAACTACGCATCATCTTCTGTAGCTCCTTCTCCTGCTCAAAAACAACACCGTGAACGACATCGGACTTCATGGAGTGAAAAAATGACTCCATATGCGCATTGTCGGTCAACTCTCCTGGGCGGTTCATGCTCTGTACAAACCCGAGCTCTGTCAGTCGGTCTCGGAACGCATAGCCGGCATACTCGATCCCTCGGTCGGTGTGAAAGATCACGCCGGGACCAGGGCGTCGATGGAATACCGCTCGATTGAGCGATGCGAGCGTCAGAGCCACATCTTTGTTTCGGCCGAGACTCCAACCGATGACCCGACGCGAATACTTGTCGATGACAATTGCCAGATACCGCCACTGCCCCCCGACCTTGAGATACGTAATATCGCCCACCCAGACCCGGTCCGCACGATCGGCAATGATATCGAGTTGGCGGTTGGGAATGCTAGCGAAGAACGCATGGCTCCCCGGATTGGCATGATAGAGTTTTGCCGAACGTGCCCTCAGGCCGTGTCTCCGCATGCTCCGCTCCACACGTTTCTTCCCGACCCGGCTGCCTTGCGCCTTCAGCGCGGCATGAATCCGCGGACTCCCGTAGGTCCCACCGTTCGCCTGATATATCCGCTCGATGTGCACCCACAGCCGCCCATCGGCCTTGGCGCGCGCACTCTCACCGCGCCCCTTCCAGGCATAATACCCCGCCCGCGTTACCCCATAGAGCCGACACATTACACTCATTCGGTGCTCCCCCCGGTGTCGGTCAATGAACTCGAAGACCTCCGCCTTCGTTCCGAACAAAACCGGATGGCTTTTTTTAAAAGCGTATGCTCCTCTTTCAATAGCGCATACGCGCGCTCGACTTGCCGTAGCCGGTTAAGCTCCGTTGCGGTCTTGGTATCAATGTCCAGCTTCTTCGTCTTGGCCACAATCTTTCCCTCCCGTACTTCCTTGCGCCAGCGTGACAACATAAAGGGGTGAATATCTAGTTCCCGTGCAACATCTCGAATCAGCACCCCTGACAAGGAACTCAGCTTTACCGCCGTGGCCTTGAATTCACCACTGTAGCGACTAATTTTCCTCAGCCCTGCTCTCGGCATCTGACACCTCCTCTCTCGTTAGATCAAGGTGTCTACTTTTTCGGGGGAGGTTCAGCGTCCCTCTCGAAGCGACCGTTAGGCTTTGAGTTGCGATGTTGCACGCCCAACACGTAACGGTCAATCTTTATCTATGTACCCTTTTACGTTACCGTTCTTGTCGTAGACTGTATTCTTTCCACGTGTCCAGTGATAGCCACTAGTGTCAGTGCTCCATCCAGGCCACTTCCCCTGCAGTACTAATCCGGCAATTCCTACAATTATCGCCCAATTATCATGTCCGTGCTTCCAAAGCCAAATGGCTCCCCATATGCCAGCAATTGTAGGTAGGAACAGCCAAGCGAACTGTAGGGCTACAATTGCTATCACTAACGCAAAGCCGTAAGCAACTACGTAGAAGATTATCGTAAGTATATCCATAGCTAACAAATCCTGAACTATGCTATGCGGACCAGCACGGTTCACGCCTAACGCCCAAACTCAGCGGCGGCGTAGCCGTCCGCTGGAGTAACGGGTTGGGCGTATGGACGTAGACTTATTTGCATTTATAGGCCTTCCCATACCATTCGTTGGTTATGCTAGTTCCTTGTTGGGACCAAACGATATGAGTTGCTCCTAAATCTACGGCCTTGTTCATTGCTTCGGCCTTAGCACTTTTTGATCCTGGGGATGCCAGAAGCCCCACAAGCATAGCGTTTGACCCTGTTACTGTGCCAAGAGACTTGCAATTGTTCGTGTCTGTTATTTCCTCAACTTCCGCAATTGAGTTAGGTTTCATTGTTGCACAACCCGAAGAGACTATTGAGCCAACAGCTGTGATAGCGAAAAGTACAGTACGAAAACTCATTGGATTTCTCCTATGCCTCTGAGAATCAAAAGTTTGGGCTTTGGAAGCTGTAACAACGCCCAACGAAACAAGATCAGCCGCGCCGGGCAAGAGGGCTTGGAAAGGCGACGGCGATCCACGGCGTCGGCTGCAGCGCATGGTTCGGCATCATTTCCGTGAGAACTTGGCCAGGAATTCGGGCTGCGTCATGATGCGAGTGGAGAACAATTGCTCCAATTTAACGCGGCGGTCATTTCGAACGAAAGCACGTCTATCATCCGTTACGAAAATGTCACGCTTCTCGCGAACGTGCGCGCAGAGGATCATGGCGTCTCGGAGTTGACTCCTCTCACCGTGGTTCAACGTTGCGCGGCGATTTGGCGGCGGAAAGCTGCCGTCAGCGATGATAGCCAACGCGCGCTCGAGACAAGCGGTGTCGGACTCTGCGCCCCAGAAACCACCGTCCCAACAGCTTTCGCCCCACACGAGTGTCTCCGGAACGCGCGAAGTCTCAGCGCCCGGAGTGAGATTAACGGAGCCTTCGATCTCACGGTGCGTCACCGAAGTCATGGCAAACGCGAACTCCCCGGGCGCGATGGCGGCGACTAAGTCCTCGATCGGAAGGATATTGGTGTCGACCGTGACTGTCAGCATGAGGTCTTCTGTGATGCCGAACGCCCAAGCTCAGCCGCCGTTTTGCCGTAGCGAAGCGGAGGCAAGACGGTCGGCTGGAGCGCCTTGTTAGGCACGGCGCAGTTTATTGGGCCCTGCGATCATTCATATCTGCGAGGCCGTAACTGCGCTTCGACATCCATGATGGGATCCTCCGAAACGCTTCCACGCGGACGACGTGCTTCTACGCAGGTTTCCCCAGCTAGAACGGCTTCTCTTTGGCCTTGGACTTCCTGAACAAAGTCCTGCAAGCTCACGACGAGGGGCACCAGAAACAATCCTCTTTCTTTGACTAATTCCAGGAGCCACCCGTGCGTGACGAGGGCGGCCAACTCGTTGATCTGTTCTGGGCTGAGCCCCGCCTCGGCCATAGCCTTTAGCATCGGCAATGAGAGTCCTTCCGCGATCATTGCGTCCGCCCACACAGCCGCCTTCTTGGGATCGAATAGCGAGTCCGCGTCGTACGTTCTTTCGATATCAGGAAGTATCTGGTCTAGCTTGGAGGCCGTCGCGACCATTTCTTTTTCAATTTCAAGATAACGCTGTCTCTGTAGTTCCTGTGCCTCCTGGTCACCGAACATTGCAGCACCCATCAGGCGGGATCTTGTAACGGTGTGAGCATTCTCCAAAGCGAGGATGTGCGCCGCCGTTTCCAGCAATCTCCTCAGGGCATCAAGTGCCGGCGGGATCGGCGACTTGCTTTCCGGCCACTTAGGAAGGCGCAGCGGCTCAACCGCGACCGCTTCGCGAAACTGTGGGTCTGGCGCAGGGGGATCCTTGGCGATCAGCCCCGCTACGCTGGCGGCAGCATACGCCGCCGCAGCAGCCGCCGACAAAGTGGCGGCCAGCGGCAAGCCGACGATAGTGGCGGCTGCTATCCCCGCCGCCACTATCAAACCCGCAGCGCTGGCGGCAGCCCCAAATGCCATCGCCCCTGCAAACTGTTTTTTGTTCGACACATCAACGTGGCGTACTAGTCGACTCGAGCAGACGCCCTTGTAAACGTTCCCATACTCGTCGGTGCACTGGAACCAGGCCGCGTAGGCGAAGGCCTTGTGCAGAGGGCCGTAGATGACGTACGTCACGACCATCAGCCAAGACCAGTCTTTCATGAAGTTAAACGACAACGGTGTGCGACCCCCGGCCGCGATGTTGTTGCGAGTATCGACCTGGACCGGGAGATCGCCGCAAGGGTCGATCTGCGGGTTTTCTTCAATGCGAACCTCCGAGAGTTCAGCCGAAAGATGCGCCACCGTTGCGAATCGGGATTTATTCACAAAATCCGCGACCAGAATATACCCATCCTTCCATGGCACCGACTCGAAAGTAGCGACCCGCCATTGCCACCATGAGGCGTCTATCGGCTCAGGTATCACCCAGAAGTTCGCTGCCCAGCGGAAAGGTTTGGCAGTCGGCTTGTCGCTGCGGAGGATTACGATCTCCAGTGACTTTCGGCCGAAACGGTATACGGTATTGGCTACGTTCCGGTCGCGTATAGTAACGTTCTCCGTCTGGTTGGATTCGTCCGTGACGGGGATGTCAGTACGCTCGTGGACTAAATGGCCCTCGATCAAAAAACGCACGGTGATCGAACCGTTCCACGAACGCCCCCAGTCGGCATCCCACGGATCAAGGAAGCGTCTGAACCGCCAGTTGATCTGCACAGGTTCGCCTGGTACAACGTTGCCAACTCTTAATTTCAAAGGATCTGCAAACCCGTGCGGACTATAAATGCCGACATGTGTCGCCAATTTCGGAGAAAATTTACCATTCATAAGAAACCTCCAGGATTGAAGTAAAGAGAGTGCCTAACTAGAAGTAGACCCCCTAAAAGGTGCTTTACTTCTGCGTCACGAGGCGGTATAGTGCGTCCTGCTACAAACGCCTCGCTTCACATATCAGGCACTTGCGCACAGTATAGCACCCCCTAATACGGGAAGGCAAACACACCTTCGGAGGTCGGTATGGGTGAAGGACAACCCCGTCTTTTGGATCAGGTCCGGGACCGGATCCGGCGCAAACACTACAGCATCAGGACGGAACACGCGTACGTCGATTGGATCCGACGTTTTGTGTTGCATCACAACAAGCGACACCCACGCGAGATGGGGGCTGCGGAGGTCGAGGCGTTTTTGACCCACCTCGCGGTCGCAAAGCAGGTGTCGGCCTCGACACAGAACCAGGCCAAGAGTGCCATCCTGTTCCTGTACAAGGAAGTCCTCCGGGAGCCCCTGCCGTGGCTCGATGGCATCGAGTCGGTAAAACGGCCGGCACGGCTGCCGGTGGTCTTGACCCGCCAAGAGGTCGAATCGATCTTCAGGCATCTGAGCGGCACGGTGGGATTGATGATCCGCCTCCTCTACGGGACCGGCATGCGCATCATGGAGTGTGTGCGGCTGCGGGTGAAGGATGTCGATTTCGCCCGGTGCGAGATCGTGGTCCGGCAGGGCAAGGGGGCGAAGGACCGCATGACGGTCTTGCCGCAGAGCCTCGCGGTCCTGCTCAAGGATCACCTCGGCAGGGTCAAGAAGCTGCACGAGTCGGATCTCGCAGCGGGTTATGGCGAGGTATACCTCCCCGATGCACTGGCGCGCAAGTATCCGGGCGCTCCAAAGCAGTGGGCGTGGCAGTATGTATTCCCCGCGCGCACGCGCTCGGTGGACCCGCGCTCCGGGGCAGTGCGCCGGCACCATGCGGACGAGAAGGCGCTGCAGCGGGCGATGCAAGAGGCCGTGCGGCGGGCGGGCATCGCCAAGCTGGCGACGCCCCATACCCTGCGCCATTCGTTCGCCACCCACCTCCTGCAATCCGGCTACGACATCCGTACCGTGCAGGAGCTTCTCGGCCACAAGGACGTGTCGACCACGATGATCTACACGCATGTCCTGAACAAGGGAGGCCGGGGGGTGGTGAGCGCGTTGGACGGCGTCGGCGCTTAAGGCCCGTAACCCGTCGGGCGGACGAGCGGCCGGTCGCGGCCCCCGCCTTCCGGATGACCGCGCATGGGTCGGCACCGGACCATGGACAAAAACCGAGGAGGTTGTATGCTCAAGAGCGTTGAAGGTGTGTATCGGGATGGCAAGATTGAATTAACCGAACGCCCTAGGGAAGTGCGCGACGAAACGCGGGTCATTGTGACATTTCTGGAGACAAGTCATATCGACTTGCGAGCACGTGGGCTCGACGAGGCACAGGCAGCAGAGCTCCGGGCACAGTTGGGGACCTTTGCCGAGGAGTGGGACAGTCCGGACATGGATCTGTACGATAATTATGATGCCGCCAAAGCCAAGCTATAACCGTGGCGATGTGGTCTTGGTGCTCTATCCCAACTCCGACTTGCGCACGGCGAAAACTCGTCCTGCTCTGATTGTCCAAGCGGACAACTTACAAACCGGATTGCCACAAGTCATCGTGGCGATGATCACCAGCCGCCTGTTTCGTGCCAACCATCCGAGTCGTGTGGTGGTCACAGTATCAACGCCCGCCGGGCAACAATCGGGCCTTCTGACCGACTCGGTAGTGATGACAGATAACCTGGCGACAGTTGCGGAAGTCGCGATCGACCGAGTGATCGGCATCCTGCCGATGGCGGACATCGATACCGCTTTACGACATACACTGAAGCTATAGACCGAGTCTTATAGCGCTGCGAGCCGAACCGATAAGGATTGAGACGATTGAGACCGTTGTTCAAGAAGCCCGGTATCGGGCACAGCGCTTCATAACGGGAATGCTTCAGTAAAGCGCCGGTAGCCTTCGGTGGGTTACGGCGCAAACGGCGCTGCCTAACCCACCTACATCGACTGGCCAACAGCAGGCGGTGTTCGTTCACGATGGCTCAAGTCGCAGACTCTCAGCTTGACGGGCGTTCCCGAAACAGCGACTCGATCAACGGGCAATCCGGCCGGTTTCCGGCCTCACAGCGGGCGGTCGCGGTGCTGAGCGCGCGTGCCATCGCCTTCAGATCCGATAGCTTGGCGCGCACCTCGGCGAGATGCCGGCAGGCGAGGTCATGCGCCGCCTCGCACGACGCGACCGGATCGTCCGCGAGCCGCAGCAACGCCCGTACTTCATCGAGACTGAACCCCAACTCGCGCGCGCGGCGAATGAAGCAGAGGCGCTTCAGGTGGTCCAGACGGTAACTACGGTAACCGGCAACCGTGCGAGCCGGCGCCGGGAAGAGGCCGATGCGCTCGTAATAGCGTATGGTCTCGATGTGGACGTTGGCGGCCCGAGACAGCTTGCCGATCCTGAGACCTGCCCGGTCCGACGCGGGTGTGCCGGCCATTGCTTTGACACAGGGGCTTGCCGCATTCCTACCCCGGTCGCAACCCCCCCTTCTCGAAAAGATAGTCCAGCCAGATCCCCGAGAGCTTTTCCTGCACGGAGTTCTGTTTGAGGCGGGCGTGGAGGTTGGGGAAATCGACGCGGTCGAGCTCCTGGTCCTGGTTGTAGCAGGAGTAGACGAAGTACTCCTCCCCGGTCTCGGGGTCGATATGCTTGCAGAGACACTGGGCGCAGACGCCCTTCATCATGCACTGCATCGGCGAGTTGATGGAGCCGATGGCGATATGACGGGGGTTGAGGTAGGGCTTCAATATCCCGTGACGCGCCTCTTTGACGGCCGCCATCATGCGGTCCGAGCCGATGGCGATGATGTGCTCGACATCATCGAGATGGATGGACGTCTCGCCGAGGGCGCCGCGGGCGTAGGCCAAAACGGCCTCCAAGATGTTGCCGACCGTGCTCTTGTCCTGCGGGCGGGTCACCGAAATGGGCTCCGCGCCCGGGATCGGGTCCACCGACCACACGATGATGTCCGAGGCCGCCTCGACCTCGGCGATCTTGAACACGTCGTGCCGGTTGCGATAGCCGGCGAAGTAAATCACCTGATTGCCCGCGGCGCGCAACGCCTTTCCGATCGAGAACAGCACGGCGTTGCCCAGACCGCCCCCTAACAGCATCACGGTCTTGCCGGAGGGGATGTCGGTCGGGGCCCCGGTGACGCCCATGACGACCAGCGGATCGCCCGGCTTCCAGAGCGCGCACAGGCGCGAGGAGCTGCCCATCTCGAGCGCGATGAGCGAGATGAGCCCGCGTTCCTTGTCCACCCAGGCGCCGGTCAAGGCCAGGCCCTCCGAGACGAGCGCCATGCCCTCGACGGTGGGCGCCAGGGCCTCCAGGTTCTGCACGCGATAGAACTGGCCGGGGCAGAACTTGCGCGCCTGCATGGGGGCGCGCACGATCACCTCGATGATGGTGGGGGTGAGGCGCTTCACCTCGACGACCTCCGCGGAGAGGTTTTCGTCCAGCCCCTCCTGAAAGGCCTGTAACGCGCGCTCGCGCTCTGCCTGCCGCCCCGCGTCGAGCTGGCTCAACTCGCGCTCGAAGAGCCGCACGATATAGGGATAGCCGTCGCGGGCGCTCGCCATGGCCTTGACCACGTTGCCGGCATACACGGGGTGGTTATCGCCATAGAAGGTGACATGGCGCCCCTCGCGGGAATACGAAGTAAACGGGGCCGGGCGGCCGATCTTGGGCCAGCACCGATCGCTTATGGGCTCGAGCCGCCACTCACCGTTCGCGGCGATCGGCTCGTGGCGCCGGTAGGAACGCCCGTCCATCTCGAAGGTTCCGATATGCTCGCTTTCGTAGATCGTGTTGGGCGAGGTCCCGGCGGCGATGAAAAGGCTCTTGAGCGGCACCTCGAGCTCGGTCCCCGTGCTTCCCCAGCGCCCGCCCTCTTCGGTGAGCCGCTCGAAACGGACGGCCCGGAGATGCCCGAAGCCGTCGGCGACGGCGCGCTTGGGCTCCATCCCCTCGGACCAGGCGATCCCTTCTTCCATGGCCTTCTCGATCTCCTCGTGGTTCTGGCGGTAGGCGGGCGCATCGCGCATGCCTTTACGATAAAAGAGCGTGACGCCGCCCCACTCCCGTAATAGCGGTTGGAAGTTCGGCGACTCGCCCGACGATTTCGCGCGCTCGCGCTCGGCGCGCACGGCCCCCCCGTGGGCGAGCAACTCGTCGAGGATGGTCAGTTCTTCCGGATCGTAACGCCCGCGCACCGAGCCCTCCTCGTAGCGGTTGACGAGGGTCTCGTAGCGGCGCAGGAGCTTCTCGACCTGGACCGGATAATAGGCCAGGAGCTCGGTGGCCGTGTCGATGGCGGTCAGGCCCCCGCCAATGACCCCTGCCGGCAGGCGCACCTGGAGGTTGGCGAGCGAGTCCTTGGCGGCGCCGGTCAACTGCAGCGCCATCAAGAAATCCGAGGCCTTGCGGATCCCGCGCAGAAGATTATTTTCGAGCGGGATGATGGTCGGCTTGCCGGCGCCGCTCGCGATCGCGATGTGATCGAAGCCGAGGTCCCAGGCCTCGTTGATGGTGAGGGTGCCGCCGAAGCGCACGCCACCGTAACAGCGGAATGCGCGGCGCCGCGCCAGGGTGAGATAGATCACCTTGAGGAAGTTCTTGTCCCAGCGCACCGTGATGCCGTACTCGGCGACCCCGCCGAATCCGGTCATGACGCGCCGGTCGAGGTCCTCGTAGATCTCGGCGAAGTCGCGGATCGGGCGCGGGGCACGCTCGTGACTGCCGGTCAGCTCCACGGGCAGGGGCTCGATCTTGAGCCCGTCGATCCCGACCACCCCGAAGCCCTCGTTCAAGAGGTAATGCGACAGCGTATAACCCGCCGGCCCGAGCCCGCAGACCAAGACGTTCTTGCCGTTGTAAGGGAGCGCCGCGGGGCGCCCGACATTGAGCGGGTTGAAGCGCGTCAAGAGCCCGTAGATCTCGAACCCCCAGGGCAGGCTCAAGACATCGGTGAGCACGTTGGTCTCGATCTGGGGGATGTCGACGGGCTCGGTCTTCTGGTAGATACAGCCCTTCATGCAGTCGTTGCAGATCCGATGACCGGTGCCCGGGCACATCGGGTTGTCGATTATGATGAGGCTGAGCGCGCCGATGTCGTCACCCCCGCGCTTGAGCACGTGCATCTCGGAGATCTTCTCGCCGAGCGGACAGCCGGTGATGGGGACGCCGAGCGCATTTGTCTTGAAGGTGCCGTCCCTGCGATTGCGCATGCCCTTCGAGCAGGAGTCGGTGTCGCGATCGTGACAATAGATGCAATGATCGACCTCGTAGAGCACCTGGCGCTCGTTCATGCGCCGATCCGTCAGGGCGAATCCATCGCGACGGCGGCGTTGGGCGAGTGGCCCGACGAGCACCTTGTGGCCCCCGCGGTTTTCCGACTCAAAGGGCACGAGGCGCTGGAAATCGGTTTTCTTAGGCTCTTTGAAGCTCACCCAGCCCGCGACCCGGGCGTGCAATAGGGGATGATGGCGCGCGGCGTAGCAGAAACGCTCGATGAGCTCCATGAGCCCGAAGACGAGCTCTCGCGCCGTACCCGCGGCGAGCATGGGGGCCAGGGCCACGGCATTCGGATCGCCGGCCCATGTGTGATTTAGTTGCTGCCGCAAGGCCTGCGCCTGGTCTTCCCAGGCGCCCTGCGACTGTGACGCCATACACAGCGCACGGAGCTTGATCCCCATCTCGGCCAGCGCGCCCTCCTCGTCGGGCGCGGTGGCGCAACGAAGGAGCGCCGCGATCCGGGCCTCCAAGCACCGGAGGTCCCAGCCCGCGAGATCGCCCGGCGTAAAGCGCGCATCGCACTTCATCACGATCTCGCTGCGAAAGGCGAAAACAGTGTCTATCTCGCGGCGGATGTGATCGATCCGTCGCTCGCGCTCGCCGCCGATGCCGAAGAGGCGCGCCACGAACTCCCCGACGAAGGGCGCCATGCGTACCAGCAAGTCCGAGATCGCTTCGGGCGACATCCCCTCTCCGGCGCGTGTACGGTAGCGCTCGAACTCGACCCAGAGGTCGGGATCGCGCGGCCGGACGTAATCGTCGAAGACCGCCAAGAGGTCCTGCAAGCGCTTCGGATCGAAGAGATCGGCGTACCCGAAACCCGGAAAACCCAGGGTGAGCACCGCCTCGACGCGATCGGGGACGCGCTGCGGGAAGTTCATCGTGTCGTTTTCAGCGGGTAGGCCAGTCGCTGAACGGGAAGGGCCTTTCGTCGGACTCGTAGGTCACGTAGTTGAGGATCTCGTAGATGTAGCGCGAAAGCCCGGGGGCGAACGCCACGAGCCTCGGGTTCAATTCGCCGGTGAAGAGCCGCGAGAAGAACTGGAACACCACGATGCCGAAGACCAGGAGTTCCGCGGCGGTGTAGATGACGACGAAGACGATCATGAAAAACCCGCGCTTCCAGGTCTCGGTGTCTTGCAGGTGCTCGGCTGTGCTCATTTTCGTTCCTCCCCCGAGAGAATGCATGATAGACCGGCCACGGTCATTGATCGACCCCCTGAATCCCCTTACCCAGTCGATCAAAAAGCGCGATCTGTGGCCCGCGCCCGGTGCACTCGGCGGCGCCATCAATGCGCCCGCCGCCCGAGCCACACGAGCAGCCCCTTGGCGTTCAGCTCGATGTCCATGGACAGGACATCGTCGGTCAGAAACTCCGCATCGGCGGCCCCGTGCTCGCGGAGCCGCGAACACAGATAATCCCGCAGGCCGGAGGCGATGGCCGGCAAAGGGTCCGGCCCAGCGGCCGCCGCCTCGGTGATCGCCACGAAGGCCCGAAGACCCCGATGCAGATCCGAGGCTAGGCGTTCGAGGTCCGCGACGCGGCTGTAGTGGGTGAGATAGATGGCAGCCGGCCGCTCGGCCATGAGCCGGTCGATGGATGCATGGGCCGCGTCCGGGTCGAAGTGCACTGGGGTCGTGGCGGGAAAGATGAACTCGCCCCGGGGGCCGTCCAGCTCGCGGTAGGACACGCCGAAGGTATCGCCCGCGAAGATCCCCCGAACCTCCTCGTCCACGATGGAGACGTGATGAAGCGCATGACCGGGCGTGTGCAGGAAGGTCAATGTGCTCTGCCCGAGCGTCAAGCGTTGGCCATCCTCGACCACGACCAGGCGCTCCGCGGGGATGGGCCGGACATCGCCGTAGTGGCGCCGAAACACCTCCTCGCCGTACACCGCCAAGGTCCCCTCGATCAGGCGTCGCGGATCGGCGAGGTGGGCCGCGCCGCGCGGGTGCACGACCACGCGCGCCGCGGGCAGATGACGGCACAGCAGACCGGCACCGCCGGCGTGGTCGAGATGGATGTGGGTCAGAAACACATAGTCGACATCGGACGGATCGATGTCCTTCGCCGCGAGCGCCTCGATGAGCCTCGGCACCGAAGGGCCGGTCCCGGTATCCACGAACGCCGCGCGCCCGTCGCGCACGAGGAGATGGCTCGCGTCCAGCCGCGGGCGCACGAAGCCGGTATCGATGGCGGTGATGCCGTGTGGGAAGTCGAGGAGCCCGTCCCTCATGGCGGCCCCCCGGTACGAGCACGCGCCCACCCGAATATATAAGGGGGGAGGGGGTGCGCCCCCACACCACCCTCCGCCGGGGTGGGGAAAGGTAGCGTGGGGGGCGAGGGCCTCACCCGGTGAGGCGACGGGATACCGATGACGGCGCGATGGCGGGGACGGCGTGCGCCAGGCAGCGCCTCTGGGTTAGAAACGGCGCCGACCGGGACCTCCTCCGCCTGGGCGCCGGGGACCGCCGCTGCCCGGCCCGCCACCCCCACGGTCGTCGGTCCGCGGCCGGGCTTCGTTCACGGTCAGCCGTCGACCCTTCAGGTCCTTGCCGTTCAGCTCGGCGATCGCCGATTCGGCTGCGGCCTTGGCCGACATCTCGATAAACCCGAAACCGCGCGGTTCTCCGCTGAACCTGTCCTTGATCACGTTAACGGATGCAACCTCCCCGAAGGGCTCGAAAGCGCGCCGCAAATCGTCCTCGGTCACATCTCGGGACAGATTGCCAACGAAGATCTTCATTCGGTATTCCTCTAAGTAGTCAATTGAGTGCGATGGCCCCTGGCAAGCTCGGCCACGCGAGTGGATCCTACGCGCACTTGCGCATTTCGGGAAGAAGGCCGGGGTCGCGCACCCCTCGAACCGACGCCGGTGCTCACTAGCGCCCTGGGCCGGGCGCACACAGCTCGTCGATCACGGCGGCCAGGTCCTCGTAGATCGGTAGGGAGCGAAGCTCGGGGTTGGCGTCGCGGGTGTGGCGGCCGCGGCCGGTCTCGACCAGGATCGGACGAGCGCCCGCCGCGCGCGCCGCCTGGATGTCGGTGAGTCGATCGCCGACCGCCGGCACCCCCTCGAGCGGGAGGTGCAGGCGCTCCGAAAGCTCCCGGAACAGCCCCGGCCGCGGTTTGCGGCAGGCACAGCCCTCGCCCGGACCGTGGGGACAAAAGAACACCGCCTCGATACGCCCACCGTGCTCGGCCAGCCGCTGGTGCATCTTCTGATGGACGAGGTGCAACTGGCCGACAGTGATGATCCCGCGCGCGAGGCCCGATTGATTGCTCACCACCACGACCCGGTAGCCCGCGGCGTTGGCGCGGGCCACGGCCTCCAGGCTCCGCGGGATCGGGATCCACTCCTCGGGAGACTTGATGAAGCGATCGGATTCCTGATTGATCACGCCGTCCCGGTCCAGGATCAAGAGCCGCATCTGGTTACTGCAGCCTCGAGAGGTCCGCGATCTCCAGGAACAAGGACTGGACCCGGCAGAGCAAGGTCAGGCGGTTGGCCCGCAGGCGCCGATCCTCACACAGGACCAACACCTCATCGAAAAAGGCATCGACGGGCTCGCGCAGCCCCGCGAGCGCGCACAGCACCGCGGTATACTCGCGCCGATCCAGCCCTTCCCGAACCGGCCCTTCCAGCGATTCCAACGCCGCCGACAGGCGGCGCTCGGCGGGCGCTTCCAGGAGCCCGGGTTCCAGCACGCCTATCTCGAGCTCCTGCGCCTGTTTGAGGAGGTTGGCGATGCGTTTGTTGGCAGCTGCCAGCGCCGCCGACTCGGGCAGTGCTCGAAACGCCGTGACGGCAGAGAGCCGCTTGCGAAAGTCGAGGGGCTGCGGGGGTCGGCGCGCCAGCACGGCCTCGAAGGCATCGGAGCGCGCGCCGTCCTCGGCCAGATACCCGCGCAGCCGCTCCATCATGTAATCGAAGACCACCGGCACGACACAAGGATCGAACGATCGGCCGTACAGCGCGGCGGCCCGCGACAAGAGATCGAAGAGGTCCAGGTCCAATGTACCTTCGATCAAGATGCGCAGGCACCCGAGCGCCGCCCGCCTGAGCCCGAAGGGATCGCGGTCGCCGCTCGGCGCCTGAGCAATGCCGAACACCCCGCAGAGCGCATCGAGCTTGTCGGCGAGCGCCAGCGCCTGTCCGGTCCGGGTCCCCGGCAGCCCGTCACCGGCATGGCGCGGTAGGTATTGCTCGGCCAGGGCCTCCGCCACCTCGGCGGGTTCGCCGGCCCGGTTGGCGTAGTGGCGACCCATGAGGCCTTGCAACTCGGGAAACTCCCCGACCAGTGCCGTGACGAGATCGCATTTGGACAAGAGGCCCGCACGCCGCGCCAAGTCGGGTTCCCCGCCGATGTGCTGCGCGATTTCCTCGGCCAGGGTCGCAAGGCGATCGGATCGATCCAAGAGCGTCCCGAGACGCTCCTGGTAGACGACCCGCGCGAGCGCCGCCCGCCGCGCCTCCAAGGGCTCGGCGAGGTCCTGCTCGTAGAAAAACGCGGCGTCCGCCAGCCGGGGATGGACGACTCGCTCGTTGCCGCGCCGCACCACCTCGGGATCGCGGCTCTCGATGTTGCTGGTGGCCACGAAATACGGCAAGAGCCCCCCATCGGCATCGAGGATCGGAAAGCACTTCTGGTGGTCCTTCAGGGTCGCGATCAAGACCTCGGCCGGCATCCCCAGGTAGCGCCGATCGAAGGCGCCGACGATGACCGCCGGCCATTCGCAGAGACCCGTGACCTCCTCCAATAGCTCCGGGTCGATGAGCGCCTGCCCGCCTTGGGCGTGCGCCCTGGCCTCCACCAGTCGCCGCAGCCGTTCTTGCCGCTCGGTAAAATCGGCTTGCACCTTGCCCATCGATTCCAATAGCTGACGATAGTCGCGAGGCGCCGGGATCGACAGGGGCCCGGGCCGCATGAAGCGGTGGCCGCGACTCTCGCGCCCGCTCTGGACGCCGAGGATCTCGGCCGCGAGGGTCTCGGAGCCGAACAGCAAGACGACCCAGTGCACGGGACGCACGAACTCGACGGCGCCCGGACCCCAGCGCATGCGTTTCGGGATCGGGATCGCCGCGAGCGCCTCGCGGACGAGCCCCGGTATGACCAAACCGGCGGGCCGGCCCCGGGCGAGGGTCTGGAAGGCGAGCCAGTGACCCTGCTCGTTCTCCAGCCGGATGAGGTCCTGCACCGCGACCCCACAGGAGCGCGCGAATCCGAGGGCCGCGGGGGAGGGCCGACCCTCTGCGTCGAAGGCCGCGCGTAACGCCGGGCCGCGCCGATGCACCTCGCGATCGGGCTGAGCCGCGGCGACGGCCTCGATCACGAGCGCGAGGCGGCGGGGCGTGGCGTAGGCCTTGACCGTGCCGTGGGTGAGGGCTTCCTTGTCGAGGCGCTCGCCGACGGCGCTCGCGAAGGCCTGCGACAAGCGCCGCATCGATCGCGGCGGCAACTCCTCGGTGCCGATCTCGACCAGGAGATCCTGCGCCGCGCTCACCGGCTCATGCCTCGGCCTCGGATCCGGCGGCGAGCAGGGGGAAACCGAGCGCCTCACGGCTTTGCAGATACGTCTCGGCCACGCCCCGCGACAGCGCCCGCACCCGCAGGATATAGCGCTGGCGCTCGGTCACGGAAACGGCGTGGCGCGCGTCAAGGAGGTTGAAGGTGTGAGACGTCTTGAGCACCATCTCATAGGCCGGCAGCGCGAGTCCGGCCTCTGTCAGCCTCCGACATTCCGCCTCGCAGGTGTCGAACCAGGCGAACAACGAGGCGGTGTCGGCGCGCTCGAAGTTGTAGCGCGACATCTCTACCTCGTTCTGATGGTGGAGTTGGCCATAGGTGATAGGGCCGCAGCGGAGGAGGGGACTACTCTGGCCCTCGGCCCACACCCCATCGGTCCAAACGAGATCGTAGACGCTGTCCACGTCCTGGAGGTACATCGCGATACGCTCCAGACCATAGGTGATCTCGCCGGCGACCGGTCGGCAGTCGAGGCCGCCGACCTGCTGGAAATAGGTGAACTGGCTGATCTCCATGCCGTTCAGCCGCACCTCCCAGCCGAGACCCCAGGCGCCCAGGGTCGGCGATTCCCAGTCGTCCTCTACGAACCGAATGTCGTGCACCAGCGGGTCGATACCGAGCGCGCGCAGGGAATCCAGATAGCGCTCCTGGATGTCGGCGGGCGAGGGTTTCAGGATGACCTGGAACTGGTAGTAACGCTGCAGGCGGTTGGGGTTCTCGCCGTAGCGCCCATCGGTGGGACGCCGCGATGCCTGCACATAGGCCGCGCACCAGGGCTCGGGACCGATGGCGCGCAGGAAGGTGGCGGGGTGAAAGGTTCCCGCGCCCATCTCCATATCGTAGGGTTGCTCCAGGACGCAGCCCTGTCCCGCCCAGTGCTGCTGGAGCACCCGGATCAGGTCCTGAAAGGTCGTGGGCTGTGCGCCCCGAGAGTCGCCGGGCGTCCCGGGGGTCGTCGCGTCCGGCATCGGTCCCGCAAGTATACCGCAAGGGGATACGCATCCGCCCCCGCCTCTTTCAGGTCGCAGTGGTGAGAAATCCGGGCTAAAGTGATATCAGGAGGTGCAACATGAAACGATTGGTCTTGCATGCGACCGACACCGCGCAGTGGCAGGCGCTCGTCCACGAGGCCGAGGCCGCCGCCGAATGCAGCTTGAGCGTGGAGACCGAGAGCTATCTCGTCTTCACGCTCATGCGTTTTGTGGGCCGGGCGCGCCTGGCCAAGACGTGCCTGGCGTTGGGCTACCTCGCGGGGCTCCTGCAGCGCGGCCCGCTGCGCCGCCAAGGCCTGCGTGATGTCGGGGATCAGTGCCTGCTATATACGGGACTGTTTCCGGACCACGCGTTACGGGGCGCGGTGCCGCTCGGCTACTACGTGGGTCTCGGTAAGAGCGCCTACCTGCACCTGTCCGACGCGCCGAGCGGCGATCTCTTCCGGCAGCTGAGCCAGGCCTTCGTCGAGATGATGGATGTCTTGCAGTGCATGCGGGAGCTGGACGGGACCCGCCGCCTCGGGCCTTTGCAGGCACACGCGCTGTGGCTGGAGACGGGGAGCCAACACGCCTTGCGCACCCTGCGCGAGACCACGCGCCATAGCCCGCTCCCCGCCCCCCGGCTGCACTGAGAGTCTTCTACTGCGATGGCACCCCCTGCCCCGCCATGAACCGGGGTGGGTACGATGTCGTCGTCGTAGGCGCCGGGATCCATGGTGCCGGCGTCGCCCAGTGCGCGGCGGCCTCGGGATACCGGGTGCTGATGCTCGAACAATACGGCCCGGCCGCCGGCACCTCTTCCCGCTCGAGCAAGCTCATCCATGGGGGCCTGCGCTACCTCGAGACCGGACAGCTCCCTCTGGTACGCCAGTCCCTGGCGGAGCGCGAGACGCTCCTGCGGATCGCGCCGCTCCTCGTCCACCGCCTCGAGTTCTTCGTCCCTCTCTATCGAGAGACCCGACGGCGCCCCTGGGAGCTCCGGCTCGGCCTGTCGTTATACGCCGTGCTCGGCGGGCTCGGGCCGCAGCACCGATTCCGATCACTCGGGCGCGCTGGATGGGGAGGGCTGGGCGGACTCCGTACCGAGGGGCTGGCCGCGGTGTATTCCTATCTCGATGCCCAGACCGACGATGCCGCGCTGACCCGCGCGGTGCTCGACTCGGCCCGGTCTTTCGGCGCCGAGGTGTCTTGTCCGGCGACCTTCCAGAAAGCGACGCGGACAGACGCCGGTTATTCGATCCACTACTCTTCGGGCCATCCCCCAGGGGTTCGCCCGATCGAATGCCATGGCACGGTGCTGGTCAATGCCGGCGGCCCGTGGGTGGGGCAGGTGGCCGAAAGAGTCCATCCTCCCCCGCCACCGGTCGAGGTCGAACTGGTACAGGGTGCGCATCTACACCTGGACGAGCCGGTCCTGGAGGGGGCCTTCTATGTCGAGTCGCCTGCCGACCGGCGCCCGGTATTCGTCATGCCGTGGCAGGGCGGGACCCTGATCGGCACCACCGAGACCGCCTATCGCGGGGACCCGGCCTGCGTGGCGGCGACCCCGGCCGAGTCGGAATATCTACTCGAAACCTTGCGTCATTACTTCCCCGCCTACCGCGGCCGGGTCATCGGCACCATGGCGGGCCTGCGGGTCCTGCCACACGATACAGTAGCGCCTCAAGAGCGCTCGCGCGAGACGGTACTCTCGGTGGACCGCCGGGAACGCCCGCACTATCTGGCCATCTACGGCGGCAAGCTCACGACGTATCGCGCGACCGCCGAGCACGTGATGCAGAGGGTCGTGCCCGTGCTTCCCGGAAGAGGCCCCCTCGCGGACACGCGCAACATCACCCTTTGATGGGGACGCGCACCGTCGATCAGAGGATGAACAGGAACGATGGCAGGAAGGTGAAAACCGTGGCCACACCGGCCCCCGCGATAGCCACGAGCAGCGGCAGGTCGGGGCCGCAGACTTCCTGGGTCGAGGCGCCGATGAAGCCCACGAAGGCCACCACCATGATGAGCGGGCCCGAGCGCCAGGCCGTCGATGATCTGGCTGCCGGTGAGCCAGCCGTAGTGCTCCACCCCGCCCTGGTAAACATAGGGCAACACCGCGTAGGCGCCGCCGAACGTGAAGAGCGCCGCCTTGGTGAAAAACGCGTCCATACGCCGGACAGAAAAACATGTTCTGTTCACTTCTGTCCCCTATTGTCCCCTATTGTTACCATTATTACTGCAACCCAAGCGTAGACCACCCGCTCACCTTTCGATTTCCACGCCAAGCGTTGCATCCTCGACGCGGCCAGCAGGGCCACTCCTTGGCCCTGGCTTTCGAACGCGCGTAAGGCGGAAAGGTAGGGCGGAAGCCGCTTTTTGGCGTTCCGCCGTATGGCTACCCGGCCGAAGCGACCCGTGCGGCGGATCGCCCTGCGGGCATCGGCCCAACAGATGCCACCCTTCCGATCGGGATGGAGATGGCGTTATCGATGGCACGGCTGGGAGCAGAGGTGAACGCATGCGGCGGAACGCCCACAAAGCGGGCTTCCGCCCTACTCGCTATGTCATCGCTTATTTGTTTGTACATTGATGCCCTCCGTTGCTAGGAGCGCGCGTTACCGGGGCGATGTAACGCACTTCAAAGCGGCAAATGCGGGTAATCGTAGCACCCTTTCCCGCACGTCGAAGGCGGGATTGACGACAAAGAAGGACTCATCTAGATCTCCCGGCGTGAGCTTGTGTACAAAGATAATGGCTGCAATTCTCTCGCGAAGCGTTTTAACCCGACTTAGCCGATTCGGGGGGTACCGAGGTCCTAAGTGATTGATATCACTCATAGGGACCCCCCTAGGTCTGCACTACAGGGCGGTGGCTGATGACCGGCTGGCGGTGATCTTCGGCGGCGGTTGGGCGGGGAGCTCGAGCGCGAGTTTGTCCAACAGCAGCGTCAGCTCGGGCGCAGGCTGGGTGTAACGGGTGAGGACGAGCTCCCGACCGTCAGTGGTCGGGATGTGCACATCGAGCATCTGCATGGCGGCAAACTTCTCGATCACACTGCGCGGGGTCAACCCCGGCGCCAGGGGGTG
>JALZID010000303.1 GCA_030860485.1 Pseudomonadota bacterium
GCTCCCGCGCCGCCACCCGATAACGGTCGCGGTGGGGGAGCCGATCTGGCCCGAGGGAGAGGGTTGGGACGCCGCCGTCGCCCTGCGCGATGCGGCACGCGAGCAGATCCTCCGCCGCTGCGGCGAGTCCGACCTGAGCTAGATCCAGCGTTCAGGGCACTCGGCGCAGGAGCACGAGCGCGAGCGCGAGCGTCACCAGGGCCGGCGCCGTGGCGGAGAGCGCCGGATACAGGTTGAAGACCACGCCCAGCGAGCCAGCGGCCTTGTTGACGAGGTGAAACACGGCACCGATACACGAGCCGACCACCACGCGCCGGCCCGTGCCTGCCCGGCGCGGGTTGCCGAGCACGATCGGGATGGCCAGCAAGACCATGGCGCCGGTGGCCAGGGGATAAGCACCCTTGAGCCACAGGGCATGCCGATACTGCCGGCTTTCCTGGCCGTTGGCCTCGAGGAACTCGACATAGCGGTACAAGTCGACGACCGACAGGTGGTTGGGGTTGATCGCCACGAGGCTGATGAGGTCGGGGTTGAGCAGCGATTCCCAGTTAGCGCTTTGCACGCGGCGTTCCTCGACCCGATCGGTCAGGAACAGCGTCTGTTCGATACCTTCGAGCAACCAGCGTCCGTCGCTGTAGTAGGCACGCCTGGCGCGGGTGCTGGTCTTGAGCCGGCCTTGCTCGTCGAACTCGTAGAGGAAGATCCGCTCCACCCGGTTGCCGGGCAGGATGGTACGGATGTTCACGAAGCTCCGGCCATCCCTGGCCCAGAAGCCGTTGCGGGTCTTGAGCGCGATCTTGTCGGTGGTGGCGATGGAGCGGCGATGTTGGGCCAATTGCTCGCACGGGGGGGCGACCAGCTCGCCGATGAGCACGCAGGCGACCATGATGAGCGCCCCCGCCTTCATCACCCAGGAGACGGTCTTCGACAGCGACACCCCTGCGGCCCGGATGACGGTCATCTCGCTGGTGCTGACCAGCGCACCGAGCGCGAACAGGCTGCCCAGGAGGGCGGCGACCGGGAACAGGTCGTAGCAGAGCCGCGGGATGCTCAACAGCACGAACTCGATGACCTGCAAGACTCCGTAGTGCCCGCGGCCGAGATCGCCCATCTCATCGACGAATTCGAAGAAGGAAAAGATCGCCGCCAAGGCCACGAGGACCGTGGCGGTCGAGGCCATGACGGCGCTGCCGATGTAGCGGGCCAGGATCTTCATTGCCCAGGAGGTTCTAAGCCCACGATCTCAACGCGCGATGGCGCCGTACTATACCTCAAGACCCGCCGTGTGTGGCCCAGGATCGGCACCGGGCGGTCGGTTGCGCGATGGGCGGTCCTCGCTTAGTTTATACTCCAAAGTTTACGGCGCGATCACGGGCCCCGCGGTTCGCGGGACTGCATGTCGCATCACCATCCCTCACCAGCTGGCGCGAGAGGTAGAGTCATGAAAAGGATAGGTCGCATGGGCCTCATGGCCGTGCTCGGCTTGTTCAGCCTGGCGTTAGCCGCGGTGCCGCGGGATCCCTCGGAGCTGATCAAGACGACCGCCGAACAGGTACGGGCGCGGGTGGCCGTCGAGCGCGATATCCTGCGTACCGACCGCGAGCGCCTGCATCAGCTCGTCGACGACGTGATCCTGCCACACTTCGATTTCGCCCAGATGTCCCAGCGGGTCCTCGGCGAGCACTGGCGGGGTGCCAACAGCACCCAGCGCGAGCGCTTCATCGATGAGTTTCGCAAGTTGTTGATCCGCACCTACGCGCTGGCGTTGCTGGACTATGTCGATCGGGAGGTCCGCTATTTCCCGGTGCGCGCCGAGCCCGGCGCCCAGAAGGTCACGGTCAAGACCGAGATCGACCGGCCGGGCGGGGCCGCCATGCCGATCAGCTATCGCCTGCACGTTATCGGCGATGCGTGGAAGGTGAACGATATCACGGTCGATGGGGTGAGCCTGGTGAACACCTACCAGGCGTCGTTTCGATCGGAGGTCCGCAAGGGCGGCATCGACGGCCTCATCGACAGCCTCGCGGCCAAGAATGCGACGAAACCGTCCCCGCAATAGCGTGACCCTGTCGCAGCGGGGGGCGGGTGTGTGGCACCTGGCGGGGGTGCTGGACATGACGTCCGTGCCGACGCTAAGCGACGCGGCCCACGCCCTCGTCGATGCCCCGGAGGTGCTCGTGGACCTCTGCGATGTGACGCGCATGGACAGCGCCGGGCTCGCACTCCTGGTGGACTGGCAGGGACAGGCGCGCGGGCGTCGCACCGCCCTGCGCTTCCGCAACCTGCCCGCGGGCATCGCGGCGATCGCCGAGGTCTACGGGCTCGGCGCCGTCCTGCCCGGAGAGGTCTTCGGGGCCCGGGAGCCTCTGCCGGCATCCGCTGGACGGGGCCCGCCCGACCCCCCTGTGTCAACATAGCGGCGTGAGCTCACCGAAGCCATGACCCCCACGGACATCCAGCGCTTGATCGAGGATGGGATCCCGGGTAGCCGCGCGCAAGTCCGGGGCGAGGACGGAGTCCACTTCGAGGCGTCGGTCGTCAGCCCCGCTTTCCGCGGTCTCAACGCCCTAGAGAGACACCGCCTCGTCTACCAGAGCCTCGGGCGCTCCATGGAGAGCGCCATCCATGCCCTGTCGATCGAGACCCTGACCCCCGAGGAACAGGATGCCCGGCTGCGCTTGCGGGGCGGCGGCGCGGAGTAGCCCGCCACCTCGCTCGCAGCGATCGCCGGCGGCGCGGCCGTGGACAAGCTGATCATCACGGGCGGCGTGCCCTTGCGCGGCGAGATCCGCGTCTCGGGCGCCAAGAACGCGGCCTTGCCGATCCTCTGCGCCACCCTCCTCTGCGACGGCGCGGTGACCATCGGCAACGTGCCGCATCTGCGCGACATCACCACCACCCTAGAGCTCCTGGGACGCATGGGCGTCGAGCTGATGGTGGATGATGAGATGAACATCAAGGTCGACGGCGGCACGTTGAACGACGTGCGTGCCCCCTACGAGCTGGTGCGTACCATGCGCGCCTCGATACTGGTGCTGGGTCCCTTGCTGGCGCGCTACGGCCGCGCGGAGGTGTCCCTGCCGGGAGGCTGCGCCATCGGCTCACGGCCCGTCAACCTCCATCTCCAGGGCCTCGCGGCGATGGGCGCGGAGATCACGGTCGAGGGCGGCTACATCCGCGCCTCGGCGGATCGCCTAAAAGGGGCGCATCTGGTCCTGGACCCGGTCACCGTGACCGGGACCGAGAACCTGATGATGGCCGCCACGCTCGCGCAAGGCGAGACCGTGATCGGCAACGCCGCGCGCGAGCCCGAGTTGGTGGATCTCGCGACCTGCCTCAATCACATGGGCGCGCGCATCGAGGGCGCCGGCAGCGACACCATCCGCGTGCATGGCGTCGACCGGCTGTCCGGGGCGCGTCACCACATCATGCCCGATCGGATCGAGGCCGGTACCTATCTGGTGGCGGCCGCCATGACAGGGGGCAAGGTCAGGCTCAACGGCGCCGAGCCCCACTACCTGGAGGCAGTGATCGCGAAGCTTATCGAGGCCGGTGCGGATATCGAGTCGGGTCCGGATTGGATCACCCTCAGGATGGCGCGGGGCAGACCGCGGGCCGTCGATGCCCATACCTTGCCCTACCCCGGTTTCCCGACCGACATGCAGGCCCAGTTCACGGCCATGAACTGCATCGCGGAAGGCACCGGGGCCATCACGGAATCGGTGTTCGAGAACCGCTTCATGCACGTGCCGGAGCTGGAGCGCATGGGTGCCGAGGTGCGCCTGGAGGGCAATACCGTGATCACGTCCGGGGTCGAGCGCCTGGTCGGCGCGCCGGTCATGGCGACCGATCTCCGGGCCTCGGCCAGTCTGGTCCTGGCCGGCTTGGTCGCAGAGGGCGACACGGTCGTGGACCGCATCTACCACGTGGACCGCGGCTACGAGGCGATCGAGGAGAAGCTCGCTCAGCTCGGCGCCCGGATCCGCCGCGTGCGGGGCTGAGCACCGCCCCTGCCGGTACCCCTTGAGCCATACACATGAGCCACGGGCTCACCTTGGCGGTCTCGAAGGGCCGCATCCTCGCCGACCTCCTGCCGCTCCTTGCCGGGATGGGCATCGAGCCCGCCGAGGATCCAGAGACCTCGCGCAGCCTGATCATCCCGGCCCGTGGCGGGGCGTTGCGGCTCGTGATCGTGCGCGCCGCGGATGTCCCGACCTACGTGGAATACGGCGCCGCGGACCTCGGCGTGGTCGGCAAGGACGTGCTCCTGGAGTACCCGGGGGAAGGACTCTATGAGCCGCTCGACCTCGGTATCGCCCGATGTAGACTGGTGGTCGCGGGACCCGTGGGCGGCGCCGAATGCGCGGCCGGCCGGCTCAGGATCGCGACGAAATATGTCCGGACCACGCGCCGGTATTTCGCCGGAAAGGGGGATCAGGTCGAGGTGATCCGGCTCTACGGCTCCATGGAGCTGGCGCCGCTCGTGGGCTTGGCCGATCGGATCGTCGATCTGGTCGACACCGGAAATACGCTGCGCGCCAACGGGCTCGCCGTGCTCGAAACCATCGCCGGGATCAGCGCCCGGCTCATCGTCAACAAGGCCGCCATGAAAATGAAGAACCTGGAGGTCAAACGCATGCTCGCGACGTTTTCGCGCGCCGCGACGCAGGGCGCCCAACGATCATCAGAGTAAGGCGCCCCATGACGATCCAGCCGAATTCAGTTCTCAGATTGGACACCCGCGATCCGGGGTTTCCCGAGCGGTTCCGATCCCTCGTCGCCCACGAGGACACCGCCGACCTAGCCGTGCTGGCCACGGTCCAGGAGGTCATCGCCGCCATCCGCCAGTGCGGCGATGCGGCGCTCTGTGAATACACCCGGCGTTTCGACCGCCACGAGGTCGTTTCGGCCGCCGTGCTGGAGCTGCCGCACGAGCGGATCACGGCGGCCGTGAACGACTGCGATGCGCGCCTGCGCGAGGCCCTCTTGGCAGCCGCGGCGCGCATCCGGCGCTATCACGAGTATCAGAGGATCGAGCCTTGGAGCCTCCTGTTTGGCGTTTTGGCCGAGGGCTCCGGCGATCTCCTCGGCCAGCGGGTGACGCCCCTGGAACGGGTCGGGGTCTATGTCCCGGGGGGCAAGGCCGCCTATCCTTCGACCGTGCTCATGAACGTCATCCCGGCCAAGGTGGCCGGGGTCGGCGAGGTGATCATGGCCGTTCCGGCGCCGGGGGGTGAGGTCGAGCCCATCGTCCTTTGCGCCGCCGGGATCGCCGGGGTCGACCGGGTCTTCACCATCGGCGGGGCGCAGGCGATCGCGGCGCTGGCCTATGGCACCGAGACCGTCCCGCGCGTGGATAAGATCGTCGGCCCCGGTAACCGCTATGTGGCCGCCGCCAAGGCCATGGTCTTCGGCCGGGTCGGGATCGACCTGATCGCCGGTCCCTCCGAGGTGGTGGTCGTCTGCGACGGCACGGCCCGCGCCGAGTGGGTGACCATGGACCTCTTGGCCCAGGCCGAGCACGACGAACAGGCCCGGGCGATCCTGCTATGCCCGGATCCCGATTTCATCGAGGCCGTAGCCGCGTGCATCGAGCGCGAGTTGCCGGGGATGGAACGCGCCGCCATCATCGCTGCCTCTCTGGCCGGACGCGGGGCCCTGATCCGCGTACGGGACCTCGAGGAGGCCCTGGTGCTCGCCAATACCATCGCCCCCGAGCACCTGGAGTTGGCGGTGGCTGACCCCGAGGCCTGGCTGCCCAAGGTGCGCCATGCCGGCGCGATCTTCCTCGGCTGCCACGCGGCCGAGGTCGTGGGCGACTACTGCGCCGGCCCCAACCATGTGCTTCCGACCGCCGGGACGGCGCGGTTCTCCTCACCGCTCGGCGTCTACGACTTCCAGAAGCGCTCCTCGGTGATCCGGTGCTCGGTAGAGACCGCCCGCGAGCTGTGTGGCATCGCCTCCCTCCTGGCACGCGCCGAGGGGTTGACCGCCCATGCCCGCGCGGCGGAGTGCCGGCTCGCGGAGCCCGAGCGAGCACGCCCGTGAATCCGGATCGGGGCCCATCGGGCACTTCGCCCGAACCGGGGCTGAACCGTTGGGTGCGCCCGGCGGTGCGCGAGCTCCGGCCCTATCACATCGAGGACGCCGCGGGCCTCATCAAGCTCGACGCCATGGAGAACCCCCACCCGTGGCCGGCCGAGTTGCGCGGGGCCTTTGTCGAGGCGCTGCGCTCGGTCGAGCTCAACCGTTACCCCGACGGTGAGGCGCGGGCCCTGAAGCAGCGGCTGCGGGGCTATCTCGGCCTTTCGGACGACACCGGCCTCCTGCTCGGGAACGGCTCCGATGAGCTGATCCAGATGGTCGGTCTGACCGTCGGCGGACCGGGCCGCTGCCTCCTCTGTCCGGAGCCGAGCTTTTCGATGTACCGCATCCTGGCCGCGGTCACCGGCATGCGGTATGTCGGGGTCCCGCTGCGTGGCCGGGACTTCGATCTGGACCATGAGGCGATGCAGAGGGCGATCGATCGGCACCAGCCGGCCGTGGTCGTGTTGAGCTACCCCAACAACCCGACCGGCAATCTCTTCGAGCGCCGATCGATCGAGGCCGTCATCGAAGCCAGTCCGGGGCTCGTGCTCATCGACGAGGCGTATTTCGACTTCTCCGGTGAGACGTTGCTCGACCGGGTCACCGGAAGGCCCCCGGTCCTGGTACTGCGGACCCTTTCCAAGATCGGCCTGGCCGGGCTGCGCGTGGGTTTCCTCATCGGAGACCCGCAGTGGCTGGCCGAGATCAATAAGGTACGCCTCCCCTATAACATCGGCGCCCTGTCGCAGGCAAGCGCCGATTGGGTCCTGTCCCATGCCGAGGTATTGCGCGAGCAGGCGCTCCGCATCCGCCGCGATCGCGATGCCCTGTGCTCGGCCCTGCGACGTTTCGAGGTCCTCGAGGTGTGGGTGAGCCACACCAATTTCCTCCTGGTGCGTGCGCCGGGGCAGGGCGAGTCGCTCCACGGCGGACTGAAAGCGGAGGGCATTCTGGTCAAATCACTGCACGGCGCGCATCCCCTCCTGGCAGACTGCATCCGCGTCACGGTCGGCAGCGCCGAAGAAAACCAGGCCCTGCTCGCGGCCCTGGCGCGTCGGCTGTAGCGCGCTCGGTTCGTACTGTCGCACGCCGGGAAGAGCGACGCAGATCCCGGCACCTGCGGCGTTCCGACTGCGTCGCCGGGATTCGGCTGCGCCTCTTCCCAGTAGCTACAAGACCATCGCGGTCAAGCGACTCTTAGCCCGACTTAGCCGATTCGGGGGGTACCGAGGTCCTAAGTGATTGATATCACTCATAGGGACCCCGCTAGGTCTGCACTACAGGGCGGTGGCTGATGACTGGCTGGCGGTGATCTTGGGCGGCGGTTGGGCGGGGAGCTCGAGCGCGAGTTTGTCCAACAGCAGCGTCAGCTCGGGCTCAGGCTGGGTGTAACGGGTGAGGACGAGCTCCCGACCGTCAGTGGTCGGGATGTGCACATCGAGCATCTGCATGGCGGCAAACTTCTCGATCACACTGCGCGGGGTCAACCCCGGCGCCAGGGGGTG
>JALZID010000304.1 GCA_030860485.1 Pseudomonadota bacterium
CTCCCCTATCCGCGCTGCCTTCGAGAGGCTTCAAACCCTCATCGACCAGGCCTGCCAGGAGGCACAACTCGCCATCAGATAAACTTGACTCATTTGCATCGTATTTCATTATGCAAGTACTCTAGAGGAGGTTGGCGACTGTATGTATTTGTGGACATCCGTTCAAGGTGTACTTGGAACTAATGGGCTTGATCCTGCGACAGTAATCACGTTCGACACACAATCTCGAAAGAGATTAGGTCTTTTAGTGGATACGCTTGCAGCAGAGCTGGGAGGACCTCGTCTGTTGGCGGTTTTGAATGAGAGCGGTCATCTTCGCCCAGGTCGAATACTCGTGCTATGCGATAAGACTTGCGCACTAAAAGATGAAATTAATGTGGAAGAGATAATTTCGGATAAGCTGAAAAGCATTGAGAGCTGAAACAGACAATCTTCCACCAAAGAGTTTAAAACGTCACTGGACTTCGGAAGAAGTGCCACGTAGCACCCTCGATCCGGCGCATACCCATCAGATCCACGTCTTTCCCGATCTGCTTCGCCGGGGAACTCCATCGGGTGAGGCACGAATTCTTGCTCAGGAATGTATATATCGCGCAACACCTCCTCCGTGTGCCGGCGCGGAGCGCTGCCCATCCGGGTGCGGGTCGTACGCATGGCTGTGACCTGCGGATCTCGCCGTGCCGGCCTCGCTCCCACGTTGCACGGGATCGGGTACCAGGCCACTGGCGTTCCGTGGGACCTGCGTGTTGGAGGCCGACCTACACAACCGGAGGTGCCGGGGCGAGGGCGCGCCCCGGCAGTTGCCCTCGCGATCTCGCTAAAAGTAAGGTATAGCCAAGCCCGAACGATTATGCAATGCGCCGGCGCTGCGGACGGGCCGCATCGCTCCCGAGCCGTCATCCACCGGCGCGCGGCGTCGTCATCGGGGCGTTTCTACCACGCACGGTCACGAATCGCGCTTGTCGATCCCCTCACCCGAGCCCGCATTCGCACCACCACCCTACTGCGGCCTCCGCATCGGCGCCCGACGGCTCGCGTGCTAACATATCCGGGTGATCCCCTTTCCCGGCATCGACCCGGTGGCCGTTCACATCGGCCCGCTCGCGATCCGCTGGTACGGGCTCGCCTATGTCACCGGGATCCTGTCGGCCTGGTGGCTCATGAAGCGCCGGGCGGCGCCCCGCCCCGGCTCCGGTTGGATCGAAGACCAAGTCGGCGACTTGACGTTCTATGCCGCACTCGGGCTCGTGATCGGGGGTCGGCTCGGACATGTCCTCTTCTATGATTTTCCCGTGTACGTCAAAGACCCCCTTGCGGTCTTCAAGGTGTGGCAGGGGGGCATGTCGTTTCATGGCGGGCTCATCGGCGTCCTGTTGGCCGCCACCTGCTTTGCGCGCAAAGCCGGTAAGCGCTTCTTGGAGGTCACGGATCTAGTCGCCCCGGTGGTCCCGATCGGCCTGTTGCTGGGCCGCCTCGCCAACTTCGTCAACGGGGAGCTGTGGGGTACGCCGACCGATCTCCCCTGGGGGGTGGTGTTCCCCGACCCCGCCGCCGGCGACATCCCGCGCCACCCGTCCCAGATCTATGAAGCCTTGCTCGAAGGCGTGCTCTTGTTCGCGTGGCTCTGGACGTTCTCGAAGAAACCACGGGCGATGGGCGTGGTTTCGGGGGCGTTTCTCGTCGGTTATGGCTGCGCGCGTTTTCTGGCCGAGTTCGTGCGCGCGCCGGACGTCCAGCTCGGCTACCTCGCGTTCGGCTGGCTGACCATGGGACAGGTCTTGACCGTCCCGATGCTGCTCGCCGGCCTGTGGCTGTGCCTGCGGCCGCGGCGCTGACATGGCACCCTACCTCGGGCTCTTGCGTCGGGTCCTGACTGAGGGGGTGGAAAAACGCGACCGCACCGGCACCGGCACGCTCAGCCTATTCGGCTGCCAGCTGCGCTTCGACCTGGGGATCGGGTTTCCGGTGGTCACGACCAAGCGCCTGCACATCAAATCGGTGATCCACGAGCTCCTGTGGTTTCTGCGCGGGGACACCAACGTGCGCTCCTTGCACGAGCATGGGGTGACGATCTGGGACGAGTGGGCGGACGTGAACGGAGACCTGGGTCCGGTGTACGGCGCCCAGTGGCGCGCCTGGCAGAGCGCCGATGGACGGACCATCGACCAGATGAGCCGGGTCGTGGACGGTCTCAAGACCGACCCCGATTCGCGGCGCCTCCTCGTGAGCGCCTGGAACGTGGGCGAGATCGAGCGCATGGCGCTGCCCCCCTGCCACTGCCTGTTCCAGTTCTACGTGGCAGAGGGCCGCCTGTCCTGCCAGGTGTACCAGCGTAGCGCCGACGTGTTCCTGGGCGTACCGTTCAACATCGCGAGTTACGCCTTACTGACGATGATGCTGGCCCAGGTCACGGGCCGTGTGCCGGGCGATCTCATCCACACGCTCGGGGACGTACACCTCTATCTCAATCACGTAGACCAGGCCCGGACGCAGCTCGGACGCAGCCCCTATGCGCTGCCGAGGATGCGGCTCAACCCCGACGTCCAGTCGCTGTTCGATTTCACCGCCGGCGATTTCACGCTTGAGGACTACCGTTACCACCCGCCGATCGCGGCGCCCATCGCGGTGTAGCGGAGCGTCACGCCCGGCCCGCCCTAGTAACGGACGGTGGCGTCACGAGAAACCCCGGTTGACTCAACCTCGCACCCGATCGCCCTCCACGGCATCGGTCTGGTCGTGGCCATGGCCGAAGGCCGCGTGATCGGCGCGGGCGGGCGGCTGCCCTGGCATCTCCCCGCCGATCTACGGCATTTCCGGACCTTGACCCTCGGCAAACCCATCGTCATGGGCCGCCGGACCTTCGAATCCATCGGCCGCCCGCTGCCGGGCAGGACCAACATCGTCGTTACCCGCGACGCCGAGGTGCGCGGCGCGGGCGTCCAGGTCGCCCGCGATCTCGAGGCGGCCCTGGCCGTGGCGCGGCCGCTCGGTGAGGTGATGGTGATCGGGGGTGCTTCAATCTATGCCAGGGCCCTGCCTCTGTGCGAGCGCATCTACCTCACCGAGGTACACGCCAAGATCAACGGCGACACCTGGTTTCCCGACTATGACCCAAGCGAATGGCGCGAGTGTGGCAGGATCGATCACCCGCCCGATCCGGCCAACCGCTATTCCTATAGCTTCGTGGTCCTGGAACGCGTGGGTGGGGGGCCGGTCCCGTAGCGTCGCGTGCGTTGCTGCGCTGCGCTATTACGGGGACTCCCGCCCTGCCATGGCGCAGTCGCTGAATCGGAGCCTAGCCGGGCCACGTAACCTATTGGTAGAAGGGGATAATGTAGAAATCGCGGAGGGTTTACTGGGTACGTTACAACCTCAGGCCGGTCCCTGAGCGGAGTCTGAACGCGCCCCTCCAAACGCTCCCCGCAGCAGAGACATCCCGTTCGCCTTCAACCTATCGGTGGGCGAGGTCGCCCGTCTCTCTAATGAAAGCCAGGTCCAGGGATAGGCCTGCTTGGCGCGCCGAGGATGCAAATCTTCCCGCTCCTCTGCCCTCGCTGTGGGCAGCCGATGCGGATCATCGCCTTGGTCAGCGAGGCGGGTTCCATTCAGCGTTTCCTTGAGCATCTTGGCGAGCCGACCCAGGCACCACGCATGCCCCCGCCGCCCGGGGTCCGCCCGATGCGGACGGTACGTTCGCCCTGAGTCAACCCCTACCCGTCTATGAGTTCGATCAGCGGGTGAGCGGTAGGCGCCATCCCACTCCGAACCTTGCTGCCGGTCAAGGCCTATTGATCGGCACCGGCATACTCGCGTCCGAGCACCGGATCTCAATTCCCAGAGGGCCGGGGGCCGGTCCCATAGCGCCGCGCGTGAAGCGCCCTCGCTGCGCCGCACCATTACAGGGACCCTCGCCCTGCCATGGCGCAGTCGCTGCACCGGAGCTTTTCCGACGCTGATCTGTTAGTCACGTGAAATCAAATAGATAATCATAACGGGTGGGCGGTCCCCGGCTTGGTCCAGGGCTTGCTCAACTGGTTGTGCAAGCGCCCGTGGAGTAACCCAATGAACAGTGCCATCGAGCTCATTCTGGTCACCCTCCTGGCTTCCCTCGTAGCTCAGCCGGCGGCGAGCGCGGCGCCCGTCAACGCTAGATCCGAACGGGCCTATCGCGACCGCGGCCATCGAGATCGATGACGTCTCAGTTTGCAGCGGTCGACCTCCGCCACCTTAACCCCGCGCCCGCGGGGTTTTTTATGTCCGGGCACGGGTTTTCGAGGTCGTGTCCCGAACTGCAGCCTACTCGATCTCACCTGTGCGACGACGCCCGATGCGGAAGATCGGCCCCATCGCCCAGCAGTTGGAAAGGCCCGGCATGGGCATGCTCGGCTCGGGGTGCGTCTCGATATAGGCCGTATAACTGGCTGGAGCCAGGACTGCCAGGACATCGAGGGAATTCGACATCTGCATGGCATGTCGACGGGCTCGGCGACGTGCTCGAACGAACCCCGCAAATGGCCTTGCAAGACGCCAAGGGGGGCCGCGCATCGGATGATGAGCCGGAGACCGGGGATCCGCGACCGCAGCGCATTGACTATCGGGCCGGTCTGTGCGATATGCCCGAAGCTGGTAGGAGATCGCGACGTACCGGCTGGCGCTCAGGGCCGTCCCCTCGTCACTTACGGCATATCGAAACAGCACCATGTGGTACGCCGCGCTCGCCGATCTGGTCGTCCTCGTCCATGTCCTGTTCGTGTCGTTCGTGGTGTTCGGCGGCCTCCTGGCGATGCGCTTCAAGTGGGTCGTTTGGATCCACCTGCCGGCCGCCTGTTGGGGGATCTTGATCGAGCTCTTGGGCTTCGGGTGTCCGCTCACGCCCTTGGAGAACCGGCTGCGCCAAGAGGCCGGACAAGTGGGGTACCCAGGCGGTTTCGTGGAACACTATCTGGTACCGATCTTATATCCCGACGGATTGACCCGACGGTCACAGATCGTCCTGGGCGTCGCGCTCGTCGTAATCAACGCCATCGTGTATTGGCGGGTGATCGCCCGGTGGCGGCGGGATCGCGGAGCATGATCCTATTCCACCCGCCTGGCCGCCGTTGCAGGAGCGCGCGTGCGATGGGTCATTTCGCAAAGGCCAGGCGTTCGTACTCATCGACCATCTGCGAGAACGAGAATCGCTCTTCGACCATCACGCGCCCGACATCGCCCAAGGCCTGGCGCAGGTGCGGACGATCGTGGATGAGCTTCAGGATCTGGGCGAGTCGCTCCACGTCCCCCTTGGGATAGACGTAGCCGTTCTTCCCTTCAGAAACCATTTCCCGCGCGCCCCCCACATCGCTCAGCACCACGGGGCGGGCCATGGCCATCGCCTCCAGCGCCGCGTTGGAGAACGTCTCGACCGCTTTCGATGTCAGCACGAAGACGTCCATCGCGAGCAAGGCCGGCCGCACATCCGTGAGATCCTTCTGCGAATACGACACGCTCCTCTACACCGAGGTCCGCCACCATGCCCCGGAGCGCGTTCCGTTCCGGGCCGTCTCCCGCGATGAGGCACTGGGCATGGACGCCCTGGGCGACCAGTCGCCCCAGCGCGCGGATCAGGTCCTGGTGGTTCTTCCTTCCGCAACCGACCGATGCTCCCGACGATGAAGGCACTCGGATCGAGCCCCCACCGCCGTAGCCACTCGTCGCGGTTTCCGGAAACCGCTCCCTTTTGGTACCTATCGACATCGACGCCGTTATAGATATAGGTACACCTCGCTCCCTTCAAGCGGTAGACGCGCCGCCATTTCACGAGCTGCAATCGACAACCGAATACGATCGTCCGTGCTCGCGACAGGAGACACCGATAGACAAGCATCTGAACATGATGCTTCAGCGACACGAAGTCGGTCACATTGATCAAGGCATCGAAAGGAAGCGCGTTCCGCGGGCGCATCCGCTGAACCGCGAGAGCGTACGCCATCGGATAGAGATTCACGCACAGGATCAACCGGATCCCGTGCACCCGTACGTATTCGGCTAAGCGTCCGATGGCGGCGAAGGACAGCTTCCCCCGACGCCCCAGGCACACCAGGGGGACCCGGGTATCGACCCATTCGGCCAAGGGCGCGGGGGGATTCAGATAGGCGATGAGAACGGGACGCCGCGGCACGCAAGCTCGCTCGAAACGGCCACGGTCTTCTTTTCCGATCCACCGACCACCAGGGTGTCGTGAGAAAAAGGACCGGCGCCGACTTACTCTCGGTCTGTTGCATGCATTGCGACCGCGGCCCTCTCGCCAGCCCTAGGGTGCCTCGACCGGGCGCCGTTCTCGGCACAAACCCTCGCGCTCGTCGAGCAAACGCTCGATCTCCCCGAGGGCCTCGGCCGACAGGGCCTGATCGACGTTTCCTCACAGTCTCGGCGATCTGCGCCGGAGACCGCGCGCCGACGATGGCCGAGGCTATTTCGGGGACCTTGCCGCGCTCGATCAATCGCGCCATGGCCTCCCACGCCTCCCCGATGCCGGCATCGGGGTTCGGCCAGTGGATCTGGTAGAGGTCGATCCACTCGATCCCGAGCCGTTTCAGGCTGTCGTCCGCCTCCTTCTCGATGCTCGCGCTCGATGCTCGCGGCCGTGAGCCGGTTGGTGACCCGGCCCTGCGCGGGATCGTCCCAGACCAGGCCGCACTTGGTGGCGATCACGACCTCATCGCGCCGGCCGCGGATCGCCTGCCCGACCAGCTTCTCGGCATGCCCGAGGCCGTAGGCCGGCGCGGTGTCGATCCAGCCGACGCCGAGGTCGAGCGCGCGGCCGATCGTCGCCACGGACTCGGCATCGTCCTGCGGCCCCATAGGCCCAGGGACCGCCGATCGCCCAGGTCCCGAGCTCCAGCGGGGTTAGGTAGAGATCGGGATCGACCGAGACGGCGCTTTTGCATCGTGTGCGACTCCAAGGGGGTAGCCAGCCATTTTACCCGCCGCGCACCCCCATGCGTGAGTGGGAAACGTTGCGGGGCCCTGCACGCATCGATTTGATCTCAGAGGCCCAACCCGCTAATCTCCCGCGCCGCTCGGTGTTTCACCAATGAGGACATGAGATGCGACCACGGCTCGTCGCCGGCAACTGGAAGATGAGCGGCACGCGCGCCGAGATCCCCCCGCTCATCCAGGCCCTGAAGGAGGGGCTGGACCCCGCGCCGCGGGCGGAGGTGGCGGTGTGCCCGCCGTTCATCTATCTGCCCTTGGTCGGTGAGCTCTTGGAGGGGACCCCCATCGCGCTCGGCGCGCAAGACGTCTGCGAAGAGGCGGCCGGGGCCTACACCGGCGAGGTGTCCGGGGCCATGCTGCGCGACTATGATTGCCGCTACGTCATCGTCGGCCATTCGGAACGGCGCCGGGTCTACCGGGAAGACGATGGGCAGGTGGCGCGGAAGTTCTCGCGAGCGCTCTCTAGCGGGTTGATCCCCATCCTGTGCCTCGGAGAGACGCTCGCGGAGCGCGAGGCCGGGAACACCGAAGCAGTCGTCGAGAGGCAGCTCAGGGTGGTCCTGGAGCAGAGCGGCGTCCCGGGCTTACGCGCGGCGGTCATCGCCTACGAGCCGGTCTGGGCGATCGGCACCGGCCGCAACGCGACCCCGGCACAGGCCCAGGCGGTCCACGCCTACCTCCGCGGCCGGATCGCGGAGCGAGACCCAGAGACCGCCGCTTCCCTGCCGATCCTCTACGGCGGCAGCGTCAAGGGCGCGAACGCCGCAGCGCTGTTCGCCATGCCCGACATCGACGGCGGGCTCATCGGCGGCGCCTCCTTGAGCGCAGCGGAGTTCCTGGCCATCTGCCGGGCGGCTTAGGATTATCGATTCAAGAGGTCTACATGCAAGCGTTGTTTCTGGTATTACACGTGCTCGTGGGGATCGGCCTCATCACCCTCATCCTCCTGCAGCACGGCAAGGGCGCCGATGCCGGCGCGGCCTTCGGCAGTGGCGCCTCGGCCACCGTGTTCGGGGCGCGCGGCTCGGCCACGTTTCTCACCAAGGCCACGGCGGTCCTGGCCCTCCTGTTTTTTTCCAACAGCTTCTTCTTGAATTATCTGTCCGCCAACCCGACGAGCCCGAAAAGCGTCATCGAAGAAGGGAAGGAGGACAACCTGCCGACGGAGATCATCGAGAACACCATCGCCCCGATCGAAGAAAAGGAGTCCGAGCCGCCGGCAGAGGCACCGCAGTCCGATCTGCCGGCCCTCCCCGGCGAGTCGGGTCGGGGTGTGCCGCCCGCCCCGGTGTCGCCGCCGTCGGGATCACAGGGGTCTGATTCACCATTGCCTGAAACCCCAGCGCCTGAATCATCGGCGCCTGAATCATCAGAGGCTGAATCAAGATCGGCCGCACCGAACATCCAGGCCCCCGCCGCGGATACTCCGAAGGATGTCCCGGCGGTGGAAGAAGGCGAGGCCGGAGCGACGCCGAAACCGGTAGAAGGCGTTGAAAGCAAGGGCGCACAGCCGGCCGAACCCGGTCCCACCGCAGGACCGAACGCCGAGCCCGGCGCGGCGCCAACTACGGAGGCCGCATCACCGAAGCCCACCAAGCCACCGAAGGAGCCATCCGCGGCTGCCAAGCCCCCGGCGACCGCACCCGAGGTCCCGACCAAAAAGACGCAGCCCGCGACTGACAAGCCCGCGACCGAGCGCACTCCCGAATCCAAGACTAAACAGCAGCCGTCTACGGGGAAATCGACGTCCTCTGACAAGAAGGAGAACAAGACGCCCTGATACCACTGAGCGCATGCCTGCCCGCGGATGGACTGCCTGGGGATCTCAGGGCTTGTGAGAGAAATCTGCTGCACACCGGATGTTTCGTTGCTTTTTAGGGGGGTGATTTCCAGCAAGCGTGGCTGCGCTTCGCTTCGCTTTGCCCCGCTGACGCGGGCCATGAACGCGAACGTTGGCGTGCTCCCGAAGTCTCCTTCCTCCTCCTGCCATCCAGCTCGGACGTCCGGTGGAGCGCGGGGTGGACCGCTGCTCCACGGGGGTCCGCAGCAAGCGATAGATCAAACGGCATGTCTCCCCGACGGTCCGGCGTCTGCTGTCGGCAAGTCAAATCGGCATCCCGACATAAGCGGCGGGAGCTTGCCCTGTGACAACGGCGCTGTTGGGAGCATCAGATCCGCAATGACGGCGATTATGCCCGGCGTGTGGATTATATTCATTATAATCCGGTCAAGCATGGACTCGTCGCGAAGGTCTGTGTTTGGCCGTATTCGACGTTTCATCGTTATGTCCTGCTCGGTCTGTATCCACGTGACTGGGCGGGCAGTGCTTTGGCGCGGACCCAAAGCGGTTATGGCGAACCGGACGAATAATCCTCGTGCGCACAGCGCACCCTCCGCTTGCTCAATGGCCGAGCACGAAAGCCAAGCGAGTTCTTGCAGCGCTACAGGAGTCACATAATGGAGTGGCTAACCGATCCGGCCATCTGGGTCGGTCTTCTGACCCTGGTTGTGCTGGAGATCATCCTCGGCATCGATAATCTTATCTTCATCGCCATCCTGGCGGATAAGCTGCCACCGCACCAGCGCGATCGAGCGCGTGTCATCGGTCTGAGCTTAGCGCTGCTCATGCGTCTCGGCTTGCTCGCCAGTATTTCCTGGGTCATGTCGCTGACGGCGCCGC
>JALZID010000305.1 GCA_030860485.1 Pseudomonadota bacterium
CGCTTCCTAGTCTTTCTGATCATGAGACCAGTTATTTTACTTAAAGGCTGGATATCACCGGTGGTGATGTCAAGCGCAACGCTACAAACTCGCTGCAACCCTGTCTTCTACGCCCTTTCCTGACGATCCGCGTGGAAGTTTATGCAACTGGAGGGTTTACTTGAACCCGGCGGTGCACCGGACCCGCCACGGCGGGCGCGTGACCTCGAGTCGTAGGTCTTACATTGACGTATAATTTGACGGGGAGCTGATTTTACCCAGAACCAACGCGGGATTAGATGGGCAGAGTTCGTGCTTAATCGCAACTGTAAAACGAAAACGGAGGAAATAGAGATGAAACGCAAAACGCTAGTCAGGTTAATCGCGGGTAGCTTGGGCTTGTTGGCAGGGGTTGGCTGTTCAGGCGAGGCCACCCATACTGCACAAGCATTGGAGCATGCCCAGGTAGCGGCCAAGGAAAGTACCATTCAGGGTATCCAAGAGCATGCGCAGGTGTCGTTGACACATGTGCAAGCGGCTGAGCAAGCCAAGGAAGCAGGCGCGGAGCACTTAACCGCGGCCGGAACCGCTCTCACTGACGCGCTCAAAGCAGAGGACGTTGGCAGTGCCAAGACGGCCGCGGAGAGCGCCGAAAGCCATCTCAAGATGATCAAGTAAACCAAGCAAGGAATTCCAGCCAGTGAGGCAAGCAGGTCGGGCAGGAAGCGCGCCTTCCTGTCCGTATTTTTTGTATTCCAGCCACCGGGAAGGCCAGGGGGTCAAGCCTTGCATTGCCATAGTGCGCCAACCATTGTCCTAGAAGCCCGGCTTGGTTGGCGTGAACGTTGGGGGGCTTAGGGGACGTTTCCATGGGGGTTTGAACGGAAGAAACCGCGAATACAAAAGCTTGGCGGCGTGCTACGGTATAGTGTCCGCCCGATCTTGGCCGAGGAGCGCCTGAAATGGGTAACGTCGGGCCAGCGCCTTCTCTGTCATATTCCTAAACCCATGCCGGATGGGCAGACCGCCCTCAGCCTCACCCCGTGGCTGGATAGGGTGGCCGTGCTCATCCCGCCCCCGCGGCGCCACCGTCATCGGTATCATGGCGTCTTGGCGCCCACCGTTTTGCCGGGAGCAAAAGGGGACAGCGCGGTCGCTGCACCTCGACCGGCACCGGCGCATTTCGCGTCCAGGTACCGGCTCCCGACCCCAGAGCCCCCGCCAACCCACCGGGACCGCCCCAACTGAGCGCATCTGCCCCCCCGACCGCTGTAAGACCGCCCCATCACCGCCCGGCCCGTACGACGATACATTGCCTGTTGACAAGCCGCATTGAAATTCCTATCCTTCCGCTGCCTGGGCCTGACGCGCTCGTGTGTTCGACTCCACACATACAATCGTTCTCGCCGTCGGGATACTTGCCAGGCAGCATGTGCGTGGGATCGCCGATCCTGCATGTACCCGTTACCAAAGGAGAATCGCGATGAGCAAATATTTATTGGGCTGGCTGCTGGGCGTCCCGGTGGTCGTGCTGGTCATCATCTATCTCATATTCAACTAGCGGATCGCCGTTGCGCTACTTTGTTGAATACGGATCGACCTCATCGGCTGGGCATCCGCCGCGAGATCGCAGCACCCAAGGCCTCCGAGGTGGCTCTTCGCGGGGCGAATCGCGGCTTCGAGCGGCTTCGTCGTCTAGAGCTGGATGCTGGCCAATTGGCCGTTCGTCGTGACCAATATGCTGATGCTGACGACCGCCGGACTCGGCCAGTGGATCGCGCGAACAGGCGCTGCGAAGAGACAGGCAGGTAAGGAAAACTCCGAAGAATTGGATTCCCGCGGCGGCGTCGCCGGCAAATCGCCTCAATCGTCACGCCGCCAGCGTTCTCACCTGCAGCCGATCATGCCGTCCTCCTCGAAGTATCAGCCGCGGGCCGCATGCGAGCGGCACCACGGGCTGCGGGGAGCAGCTAAACGCGCCGCTTCTGGGGTCTACCGACACTCAGTCAATACGGCCATTAAGGCGAGCCTGATTAAACCTATGAGACGCGGCAATAGATAATGGCACTCAACGCTTCTAACCTGGCGCGCATATGATCAAGCATTTAAGAATTGCATGTTTAGCCCCGCTGTTGTCTGTGGTGTCCGGCTGTGGGGTCTTGGGGGACGTTTTTGAGACGGGTATGTGGACCGGCATTATCATTACGGTCGCCATAATCGCACTCATCGTCTTCATGCTTTGGAAGCGTCGAAGTAGGAACAGCCCATGACCGGCCTACACCGAACCGCCCTAACGACTTAAAAGCCGATCACACGCCCGGCGTCCGACAAGGAACGGAGGTGCCGCATCTTACCTGAGGAACTCGTGCGCCAGGGCCACGACGTGACCTTGGTTCGATAGTGAGGCGGTTATGTCAGGCAGCAAGCTCGCCGGTCATGCTTCGGGACCTCAAGGCATGCTGGCTACGTTCTGTTCGAATTCAAGCTCATCGTGGCCCCCGGGCTCAGGCGCTATGTCCTCGTCCCGCTCTCGATCAACGGCCTCTCGCGGTGGGGATCGCTTACGGCGCCCACCTGTTCAGTACACTGATCGACGCTTGCCTCCCGGATTGGCTGCGTTGGCTGGACTGGCTGCTGGCAGCTCTTTGGGCTGCTAGTCTTGGGAGCGGTTTTCTTCGGCTTCAGCCTTGTTGCTAACCTCCGGAGTTAATTAAGGCGAGAGTAGCTCGACCGGCACTTTGTATGGCGCGCCGGGCCGTTCCCGCACGAGCTTCGGCACCAGGTAGCCGGGGAGGGCGCGGGAGAGTCCTTCACAAAGCCAGCGGGCGCGGTGGGGATCGACATCGAAGTGCGCCGCACCGGCGACGGGGTCGAGGAGGTGGAGGTAATAGGGCAGGGCACCGGCCTCGAAGAGCCTCTCGCTGAGGGCGACGAGCACGTCGATCTCGTCGTTGACCCCGGCGAGCAAGACCGATTGGTTGAGCACGGTCACGCCCGCGCGCCGGAGTCGGGCGAGGGCGCGTGCGACGCACGTGTCGATCTCCCGGGCGTGGTTGGCGTGGACCACCATGACCGGGCTCAGTCGCGTCCCGGTGAGCCAACTCAACAGGGCCTCGTCCACGCGCTCCGGCAGGACGATGGGTAGGCGGCTGTGGACCCTGAGCCGCCGGAGGTGCGGGATCGTGGCGAGGTGCGCGGCGAGGTCGGCCAGGCGGGCATCGGGCAGGGACAGGGGATCGCCGCCGCTTAGGATCACCTCGGTGATGGCGGGATGGTCGCGGAGGTAGCAGAGCGCCGACTCGAACCGATCCCGAGCGGGGGACGAACGGCCATAGGGGAAGTGGCGGCGAAAACAATAGCGACAGTGGATTGCGCAGGCGCCCGTGAGGACCAAGAGCACCCGACCGTGGTATTTGTGGAGGACGCCGGGCGCCACCTCGGCGGTGAGATCGCCCACCGGATCGGTGCCGTAGCCCGGCAGCGGGTCGGTTTCCGCGCCCACCGGCAGCACCTGGCGCAGCAGCGGATCGCGGGCATCGCCCTTGTGCATGCGCGCTGCGAACCCGCGCGGGACGCGCAGGGAGAACTGGCGCAACGCGGCCTCGGAGGAGCCGAGCGCGGCGGGCGAGAGGCAGAGGTCGCGTAACAGTTCCCTGGGATCGGTGATGGCATCGGTCAGCGCCTCCTGCCAGGCACTGCGCTCGGGCACATTCCGCGTATGCGTTATCATATAATGCGCTTTTCGGCACCCGGGACGTATCGATGGCGACCTATAGTACCAATCAGTTCAAGGCCGGTCTCAAGATCATGCTCGATGGGGCGCCCTGCAACATCGTCGAGAACGAGTTCGTCAAACCGGGCAAGGGCCAGGCCTTTAACCGCGTGCGGATCCGCAACCTCAAGACCGGCCGCGTGATCGAGCGCACCTTCAAGTCGGGGGAGACGGTGGAGGCCGCCGATGTCGTGGACAAGGACATGCAGTACCTTTACAACGATGGGGACCAATGGCATTTCATGGACCCCGAGAGCTTCGAGCAACTCTCGGCGGGCGAGGCGGCGATGGCCGAGGCACGCCAGTGGCTCAAAGGCCAGGAGACCTGTGTCGTGACGCTCTGGAACGGGGAGCCGCTGGCGATCGGCGCCCCGAACTTCGCGGTCCTCGAGATCACCGAAACCGACCCCGGTATGCGCGGTGACACGGCCACCGGCGGCACCAAACCGGCCACCCTGGAGACCGGGGCGGTGGTCAAGGTTCCGCTCTTCATCGAGACCGGGGAGGCGATCCGGGTCGATACCCGCACCGGTTTGTACGTCGCCCGCGCCAAGGACTGAGATCCTCTGGACCGGCATGCCGGAGGACTGGCGCCCTAGCGCATCGCTCGGGACCCTGCGGATCCGGGCCGAGACTCTGGCGCGGGTCCGCGCCTTCTTCGCCGCGCGTTCGGTCCTGGAGGTCGAGACCCCCATGCTGTGCCGGGGCGGCCTCGGCGAGCCGCACATCCTGGCGCTCGGCACCACACTCACCGGTGGCCGGCACCGTTACCTCCCGCCCTCGCCGGAGCCCGCCATGAAACGGCTCTTATGCGCCGGCAGCGGTCCCATCTACCAGATCGCGCGGGTGTTCCGGGATGGCGAAGCAGGGCGCTTGCACAACCCCGAGTTCACGCTCATCGAGTGGTACCGGCCCGGCTTCGATCACCATGCCCTCATGGACGAGGTGGAGGCCCTGGTGTCGGCGCTCCTCGGGTCCGAACCGTTCGAGCGTATCGGCTACGGGCGCGCCTTCGAGGACGCTCTTGGCATCGATCCATACACGGCGGACGTGGAGGCGCTGGCCGCGTGCGCCCGTGGCCTGGGTCTCGTGATTGCTGCGAAGGGCCTGGATCGCGGCGCGTACCTGGATTTCCTCCTCTGCCATGCCCTGACGCCGCGGCTGGGCCACGACCGGCCGTGTTTCCTCTTCGACTTTCCCGAGCCTCAGGCCGCCTTCGCCCGGGTGCGGGCGGGGAGCCCGCCGGTCTCCGAGCGCTTCGAGCTCTTCATCCGCGGCATCGAGATCGCGAACGGCTGCCATGAGCTCGGGGATGGGGCCGAACAGCGCCGGCGCCTGCTCCGCGAAGAGGCCCGCCGGCGGGCGCTCGACCTGCCGGCCGTACCCCTGGATGAACGGTTCCTGGCGGCCCTGGAGAGCGGCATGCCGGACTGTGCCGGGTGCGCGCTGGGTCTCGACCGTCTGGTCATGGTCGCGACCGGGGCCGGCACCATCGAAGAGGTGCTGGTGTTCCCGCCGGATCGGGCCTGAGCGGGGTGCTTTCTTCCCCTCCCCCTTACCGAAGGGGGAGGGTGGGGGTGCGACGATTGGTCGCATTCCCAAGCCCCGGCGGACTGACCTATGATGGCCCCTGACCCGATCCAGTGCGCCGCACTGGATAGAAGCGGTCACGCGGGTGTCACCTTGCCGGCGCATGCTGCCAACCGAAACCATTCGGAGGAGTTCGAAGCCCATGAACGCCCCAGCCACTCAGATTTTCCCTATCGCCATCGTCCGTTCCTGCATGGAGGACGACGGCGGTGCGCGGCCGACCGGGTCCGCCCGCCTGAGCCCGATCACGACGTTCGACGAGGGCGACACCACGATCCCCACCGTGCTCGGGTTCTCCGAGCTCGCATGCCCGGAAGCCCCCGATACGGCGCTGATCGAGACCGCCTATCGCATCGGATCCGCGCGCGGTCGCGCCCTGGGCGCGGTGCTGCGCGGTCTGGCACAGGATGCCCCCCTGGACCGCTGGTAGGCGGATCGGAAGGGCGCGGGGCGGGGTGCGGCCGATCGGAGGCCGATTGATTCGGGGTTCTGGGGGTTGACGCGCCTAACCCCCATATATGGACTCCTCCGATTTGCAAGCATCTCGCTCGTTGACGGCAGAGGTCGGTAGCGCAGTTGCTCCCATATATCCGGCCTGTTGGTGAGGCCTTGGTCGCCTCTGGCCCTGATGGATT
>JALZID010000306.1 GCA_030860485.1 Pseudomonadota bacterium
GGCCGGCACCGATGCCGCGCCCTTCGCGGGCGGGTTCCATTGGTTCGCGGCGGTGGTTTCGGTTTACCTCCTTCGTGGCCCTGGTGAGGTTCAAGCGCGACGTCCTCGAGGTCATCGGCGCCTGCGCAGGGCTCGGACTCTGCTATATCCTCGCTACCGGATGATCGACGGCTTCGGGCCCGAAGGACCCGGGGCCCAACGGGCGACGGGGTCTTGCGGGTATCTGCGAGGAGGCCACTCCCGGGAAGCGCGGGCAAGACCCTCTGCATCACGCACTCGGCGGTCGCGCGATAGGTCCTGAGCTTAGGCCCGCCACGGTGCCGATGACCCGGGGGTAGGCGGGGAAGTAATGACGCAAGCTTGGGCATCCGGCCCTCGCCGGTCCGTCATCCTGAAGCCCCGACAGCCATCTAGAACTCGGCCGGGATGGGCCCAAACGGGCTCTACCCCAGATCACCGGCCCGCCCGTCCGACCCAACAGTGCCTATTGCAAAACAGCGTTGAACTACCTATGCTTACTGGCGAACCTAGGTCGCCCAAAAGCCCGATAATCCACCGATTCCGGCTCGATACCGGACACGTTTGACAGCCTACCGATCCAGTCGGAACTTTGAAGAAAAAGGGCTTTCCAGATTCCTATTCTCACATAACTCTTTATTTTGGATTATAAGCTTATGAATTATAATAATTGGAAAATGCAAATGAAGCCGATCAGTAAAACCTTTCTCAAAGGGTTGATGGCGATTATCCCCATTACACTCACTCTTTATTTGCTCTTCTGGCTTGCCGGCACTGCAGAATTGGCACTGGGAAATATCTTCAAGTTTTTCTTCCCCGACAGTTGGTACATAACAGGTTTGGGGTTCGTGTTAGGTCTTGCTGTAGTGTTTTTTGTGGGAACCTTTCTGGAGTCTCAAACTTTCCGCAGACGATTCAATAACGTTGAACAACTTATGATTAAGATTCCCGTTGTTAAAACCATATATACAGCAATACGCGATTTCACTTCTCTTTTCGGCCACGAACAGAAAGGGAAATTTAAACAAGTAGTTTTGGTTAATGTACCCCCCGGCGATCGTCAACAGGTAGGCTTTATTACAGTTTCGGATTCTGAGGAGCGCTCATATACTTTTATCGCCGATAACCAGGTTGCCGTATTTCTGCCATTCAGTTATCAGATGGGTGGAAACACGGTCATTATGTCACGGGAGAACGTAGTAGAAATAGATATGTCTGTTGAGGATGCTCTGCGTTTTATCGCAACCGCTGGCGTTGTTGGTAATGTTAATGATGAAAAACTCAAACGTTAAAGGGGTTTGAATTTAACTAAAACGTGCAACGCACGGTGCGCACCCAGGTGCTGCGGCTGTTCAAGCGCCGGGGTTTCGTACCATGTATCAATGGGAACATGGTGGCTGGCTGCTCACTGGAAGCGACGGTGCGCATGGAGCTCCGCGATCGGAAGGGGCTCGAAGCCAGGGCCAAGGATGGCCCTGTTTGGCGCGCAGAGGACACAACGGCGGTTGCTCTATGGTGCCCGCCCGATAGTTGCCCCCCTCCGACGTTACAGTACCTGTTGCAAACCAACGTTGAGCTTCCTATGCTCCGCCTTTTTCAAACCTTGCGCATCTTGGATCGGCTTAGTGCGGTCATACTTCGGGTCTACCAGCCTCGGGACACCGTCTCGTCCACAGCCGACGGCATAATCGGGATTGGAATAGGTCTGCGAGCCGATGGCGGACCGAGTCCTATGTCGGCCGCGGTCGCAAAGAAATGTGTCGACCTGTATATCGCCGGGGTCGCTGATCGAATTGTCTTCACTGGCGGATACCAGCGCAACGGCACCACCGAAGCCGAGGCCATGGCCAGCGTGGCTCGTCGACTTGGTGTACCAGAATCTGCGCTGATCATTGAGAACAAATCTCGGCGCACGCATTTGAACGCATTCTTGACTAAGCCGATTGTCGTCGAGCTCGGCTGGCGCTCTTTGATCCTCGTCGCCCAGAACGTTCATGCCCGCCGGGCGCTGGCCATTTTTCGCCGAGTTTACGGACCCGAGTACACTTTCTACTTCGCTGCCGCCAAGAGCAAGTACGAACTACTCCCTCAGCGTAGGCTCTCCTCCGAGCCGAGGTTTTTGCTAACTTGGGAGCTCCCATCATTTCTACTCGCCAAGATACGAGGATGGGCGTAACCCATGGACGAAGTCGATGCTCTGTTCAAGGAGTACGATACTCTCCGTCAAGAGAGTCTCGACTCTATGCAAAACAGAACGCAGATTGTTGCATTTGGCCTTGGCACCCTCGCAGTTCTGGCGGGCGCCGTACTCTCTCTTGATGCAGGCGACCGATCGCCCCACCTAATCGTCGGAGTTTTTTGCATCGGTTTACCAGTAATTAGCGCCTTGGTGCTTTACATCTGGCTGGGCGAAGTTGAACGAATGATGCGTGCGGGGAAACACATCCAACAGCTCGAATTGCGGATCAATGGCATTTTCAATACGACCGTGTTGACCTGGGAGACGCGCTTACGATCGACCAGGTCGCTCCAGATGAAATATTCATATGTTGTTGTGATAGCGCTATTTGTCGGGTCCGCTCTTGCTGCGCCGTGGGTTGGCCTCGCAGCGGACACGCTACCGATATGTAGCTATTGGTTGGGTGTAGTACCAGGCTCGCTCGTTGGATGTGGCGTGTTGGCGCACACTTTCGTCAAGTCTCGATCCTTCCAATAGAGAGCAGCGAACGTTGAAATGTGGCTACGACGGAACGGTTGAAGAGGAGCCATTATCTCCTTCTGTAGACGTCATTAGCCGATAATAAGTATATTTCAGCGTGAGATCAGCCGTTAGAGACGTCTCAATGTCCGATACGTAAATATATCAGATCCAGTGGTTTAGAGTTGGACGGCCTAAACCTCATACGCCCGAATATTCTCAGGAAAAGAACCAGAAATCCCCGCGGTGCCTTGACTACGTCGGTCAGCTTCGTGGGCCGCAGCGCCCCAGCACCTTGCCCGCGATCGCCTCGAAGCGCGCTTGCTCCGCCGGCGATAGGATCCGCTTCCAGGCCAATACGCGGGAGTGATCGGTCCTTCACTCCCACTCAATGGTGGCCGGCGGTTTTCCCGTGATGTCGTAGACGACCCGCGAGACACCGGGCACCTCGTTGACGATACGGCGCGCTACGCGATCCAGGAAGTCGTGTGGTAATGCGGCCGCGTGTGCCGTCATGAAATCCACGGTCTCGACGGCACGCAGTGCGATCACGTGGGCATAGTGGCGGGCGTCGCCCGTAACTCCGACCGAGCGCACCGGGAGGAACACGGCGAAGGCCTGACTCACGCGCTCGTACAGTCCGGCAGCGCGCAATTCCTCGATGTAGATCGACTCGGCCCGACGCAGCGTCTCCACATACTCTCGCCGCACCTCGCCGAGCACGCGCACACCCAGCCCCGGACCGGGAAACGGATGGCGGTACACGAGATCGTAGGGCAGGCCCAGCTCCATACCGAGGTTTCGGACCTCGTCCTTGAAGAGCTCGCGCAAGGGCTCGATGAGCCGAAGACGCATGCGCTCGGGCAGGCCGCCCACGTTGTGGTGGGATTTGATCACCTGCGCCTTGCCGGTCCTGGCCGCGGCCGATTCGATGACATCGGGGTAGATCGTGCCTTGCGCCAACCAATGCACGTCGCGTAGTTTCACCGCCTCCTCTTCGAAGACCTCGATGAACACCGATCCGATGCGCTTGCGCTTTTCCTCGGGGTCCTCGATCCCGCGCAGCGCCGCGAAGAAGCGCTCCCCGGCATCGACCTCGATGATGGACACGCCCAGGTGCCCGGCGAAGGCCGCCATCACCTCGTCGCCCTCGCCGAGCCGCAAGAGCCCGTTGTCCACGAAGACGCAGGTGAGCTGCTCGCCGATGGCCCGGTGCAGGAGGGCCGCGGCCACCGCCGAGTCCACGCCACCCGAGAGCCCGAGCAGCACGCGCTCGCGGCCGACCTCGGCGCGGATCCGCGCGACGGCCTCGGTGATGATGGCCTCCGTGCCCCAGCTCGACCCCGCGCCGCAGATCTCGTGGACGAAGCGCTCGAGGATGCGGCTGCCCTGGCGCGTGTGCGTCACCTCGGGGTGGAACTGCAGGCCATAGAACCGGCGGGTCTCGTCGGCCATGCCGGCGATGGGCGAGGACTTTGATGCGGCGATGACCCGGAACCCCGGCGGCGGGGACTCGACCCGATCGCCGTGGCTCATCCACACATCGAGGAGGCCATGACCCTCGGGGCTCCGGTGGTCCTCGATGTCGCGCAGCAAGGCCGAATGCCCATGGGCCCGCACTTGTGCGTAGCCGAACTCACGCGCCCGCGACGCCTCGACCCGACCGCCGAGCTGCTGGGCCATGGTCTGCATTCCATAGCAGATCCCGAGCACCGGGATGCCCAGATCGAACACCCGCGCGGGCGGCGCGACCTCTGGGGCGAGGGCGACGGACTCGGGCCCCCCCGAGAGCACGATGCCACGCGGGGCGAAGGCCCGGAGGACCTCGTCCGCGCAATCGTAGGGGTGGATCTCGCTGTAGACCCCCGCCTCGCGGATGCGGCGGGCGATGAGCTGGGTGTACTGGGAGCCGAAGTCGAGGATCAGGATCCGGTCGCGGTGGGCCCGAGCGGTAGCCGAGCCGCGGTCCGCCCCCATGCTGTGAACCGCCTCAGTCGGCGCGATAATTCGGCGCCTCCTTGGTGATCGCGACGTCGTGCACGTGGCTCTCGCGCATCCCGGCGTAGCTCACGCGCACGAAGCGCGCCTTGGTGCGCAGGTCTTCGAGCGTGGCGCAACCCGTATACCCCATGGCCGCGCGCACCCCGCCGAGCAGTTGGTTGATGATGGCCGAGAGGCTGCCCTTGTACGGCACCCGCCCCTCGATGCCTTCCGGCACCAGCTTCTCGATTTCGTCGCTCTCTTGGAAGTAGCGGTCGGCGGAGCCGTGCTGCTGTTGCATGGCGCCGAGCGAGCCCATGCCGCGATAGGACTTATACGAGCGTCCCTGGTACAGCTCGACCTCGCCCGGGGCCTCCTCGGTCCCGGCGAACAGCGAGCCGATCATGACCGCATGCGCCCCCGCGGCGATGGCCTTGGCGATATCACCGGAGTAGCGGATCCCACCGTCCGAGACCACCGGCACGCCGCTACCCCCGAGCGCGGCGGCGATCTCGGAGACGGCCGTCACCTGCGGCACGCCGATCCCGGTCACGATGCGGGTCGTGCAGATCGAGCCCGGACCGATCCCGACCTTGACGGCGTCCACCCCTGCCTCGACCAGGGCCTTAGCCGCTTCACCGGTCGCGATATTCCCGCCGATCACCTGGACCTCGGGGTAATGGCGCTTGATCCACCGGACCGTGTCCAGGACCCCGCGCGAATGGCCATGGGCGGTGTCTACGACGATCACGTCCGCTTGGGCCTGGACCAGCGCCTCCACGCGCTCACCGGTGCCGGCGCCGGTGCCGACCGCCGCGCCGACCCGCAGGCGCTCGTGCCGGTCCTTGCAGGCATTGGGGAATTGCTGCGCCTTCTGGATGTCCTTGACGGTGATCAAGCCTCGGAGTTGGAAGCGCTCGTTCACCACCAAGACCTTCTCGATGCGGTGCCGGTGGAGGAGCGCCACGACCTCATCGCGCCCCGCCCCCTCGGTCACCGTGACGAGCTTGTCCCGCGGGGTCATGATGCTCTTCACCGGGTTGTCGTGACGGGTCTCGAAGCGCAGATCGCGGCTCGTCACGATCCCGGTGAGGCGCTCGCCATCGACGACCGGGACGCCGGAGATGTTGTGGGCACGGGTCAACGCCAGGACCTCGCGGATGCTGGTCTCTTGTGTCACCGTGATCGGGTCCTTGACCACCCCGCTCTCGTATTTCTTGACCATCCGCACCTCGGCGGCCTGCTGCTCGGGGCCGAGGTTCTTGTGCATCACCCCGAGCCCCCCCTGTTGCGCGAGCGCAATGGCCAGGCGGCCCTCGGTCACCGTGTCCATGGCCGCCGAGAGGATGGGGATGCGGAGATCGATGTCGCGCGTGAGCCGCGTCGCCAGGCTCACGTCCCGCGGCACGACCTCGGAATAGGCCGGGACCAGGAGGACATCGTCGAATGTCAGGGCTTCGCCGGCGAGACGCATGGGTTCAGGGAAGAGCAAGGCCGCGGATCGAACCATTATCGTGAATCGAACAATTATAGGGGCTCTGCCGAAGGGGGTAAATGATGCGACCCGGGGCGGGGAGTTGGCGAGCACCCGCCACGGACGGTGCAGCGTTTTGAACCGTTTCCGACGGCGCCGAGGGAAAGGCCGAGCGATATTCCACCCCGATCGCTTCGGGCGTACCATTCGGCGCCTATGCCCAACACCGATCCATCGCGGCTTGCGGGGCTCCTGGCCGATGTCGCCTCGTCCTGGGCCGGTCCGGCCGCGGTCGGGAGGGCGGGCCCTTTTCATCAACAGCTCCTCTACGAGCGGTGGCTCAGGCGGCCCGTGTGGCGGTTGCGGGATGAGGCCGTGCCCTTGCTCCTCGGCATCGATCCGGTCGTCTGGGCCCGGGGCGGTGGGGCCCCGGGCTCGACCGAAGTGCAGGACCGGGTGTGGGCGGCCGTGCATGCCGCGGTGATGGATCGGGGCGGGCCGCGACTCATCGACAGCGGCGCGGGTCCCGAGCACTGGTGCGTCCAGCCGGCCGATCTGTACCGCTGGGCGAGCCGCCGCGGCCTCGTCCTGCCGGAGTCCTTCGTGACCCTCATGGATTTCATCCTGCGCGCCATCAAGGCACCCGCCGGTGAGGTCGCGGTGACGGGGACGCCACCCCAGACGCACCTGGCTTCGGTCCGCGAGCAGGTGCTCGGGGCCGCGCTCAACGTGCTCGCCAAGTGCCCGGAGCAGTGTTACGACGCGCACGGGCTCTGCAGTGGCGCGCGCATCGCCGAGCGCATTGCGGCGCAGTCGATGCGGTGGTTCGACGCCCCGGAACCACCCCTGGCGGGGCCCGAGATGGCGGCCTTGATCGACCGCTGGCTCGAATAGCCCTCCTCTTCACTATATTTTGGCGCGCCTCATGGCCGATCCCGGCGCCTCCGCGACACCGGCCTCCGTGCCCGTAGCGCCGACCTTGGGCCTCGCCGAGGCCGCTCGGCGCGCCTGGGACGTGATCGTCGTTGGGGCCGGCCCGGCGGGGGCCTGCGCCGCGCGCGAGCTGGCGCGCGCCGGACGCTCGGTCCTCCTGGTCGACAAGTCGAGCTTTCCCCGTTACAAGGTATGCGGCTCGTGCCTGAACGGCCGGGTGTTGTCGGCGCTCGAGGCGGTCGGTCTCGGCGCTCTGGTCGAGGAGGCCGGCGGGGTGGTGCTCGATGGCTTGCGACTCGCGGCCGCGGGCGCGGAGGTCGCGCTCAGCCTGCCCGGCGGCGCGGCGCTCGGGCGCGAGCGCTTCGATGCCCTCCTGGTGCGGGCGTCGGTACAAGCCGGCGCCGAGTTCCTGCCCAGGACGCGCGCGCGACTGGGGGTAGTGGGGGTACTGGGGGGGCCGACGGACAGCTTCAGGCCCCTCGTCCTGGAGCACGGCGGGGGCACGGAAAGCGCTCGTGCCCGGCTGGTGCTCGCTGCGGACGGCCTGGGCGCGGGACTCTTGCCGCGCGCGCCGGCGATGACCGCGCCTGCCTCCCGGATCGGCACCGGGCTGATCGTGGACGAAGCGCCGGGCTTCTACCGCGCAGGTTGTATCCACATGGCGTGCGGCCGGGCCGGGTATGTGGGGCTCGTACGCCTCGAGGACGGCCGGTTAGATGTGGCCGCGGCCTTCGACCCGAGCGCCCTCGGGCACCTCGGCGGACCCGCGCGCGCCGCCACCGGGGTCATCGCCGAGGTCGGCTGGCCGGTGCCCGCGGGGCTCGCCGCGGGCCCTTGGCGCGGCACCCCGGGCCTGACCTCCCGACCGGAGCGCATCGGCGCGGAGCGCCTGTTCGTGCTCGGGGACGCGGCGGGCTATGTCGAGCCCTTCACGGGCGAGGGCATCGCCTGGGCCCTGACCTCGGCCCGGGCGCTCTGTCCCCTCGCCCTGCGCGCCGTGGATCGCTGGGACCCGGGATTCCCGGCGCTCTGGGCCGCCCTGCATCGCCGCGCCCTCGGCCCGCGCCGGCTGTGCCGCGCGACCGCCCGCCTCCTGCGCTCCCCGCTCCTGACCGGGGTGCTCGTGCGTTTGCTCGCCAACGCGCCTGCGCTGGCCCGGCCCATCGTTCAGGCGCTCAACCGCCATCCGGCGCTTCCGTGACCAAAATTAAAAGAATGATAAGTTTCATGCGAGGACGTCCTGCCCCGACGCCGGGCCCGTGCGACTGAATCCGAGCACCAGACGGTAGTAAACCAAGCCGGCGAGGACACGCTGAGAGTACACAAGGAACGGCAAACATTAGTTCGCTGCGAAGCCCGCGACTGGCTAGCGTCCCCGTGATCCAGGCTTCCCCCTAAGCCGAGCGTTGCCAGCCCCGAAGAAGTTCGGCCTAAGGAACCCCGCGCTTCTTTTCGCACCGGCGAGCGGTATCGGCCTCACCACCGCCTTTACAGGTATCTTCGCCCCGCCCTCCGTCGAGTGTATCGTTCCCTCGACCTCCGTCGAGCCGATCCCTTCCCCGACCGCCGACCAACATATCCTTTCCGCTACCTCCACAAATCAGGTCATTACCCCCTAGCCCTTTGATGGTGTCGTTGCCTTGCAGACCGACGATCACATCCC
>JALZID010000307.1 GCA_030860485.1 Pseudomonadota bacterium
GCTGGCCAGCCCTTCGGCAGGAAGGTAAACTGACCATCTCAGCCATTGAAGCCTATGGGGGTTGTCATGACGCCTTGGGAAATTAAGGGACGCGAGCTCGTTAACTGCACCTGCGAATACGGCTGCAACTGCCAATTCAACGCGCTGCCGGACAAGGGTCATTGCCATGCCGTCGCCGGCATCCAGATCGATCAAGGCCATTACGGTGAGACCACGCTCGACGGCCTGCGGATCGCCGCCATCTTCCAATGGCCCGGCCCGATCCACGAGGGCAATGGCAAAGCCATCGCCTTCGTCGACGAGAACGCCGACCAGAAGCAGCGGGACGCGCTGTTGAAGATCATGACGGGCCAGGACACCGCCCCGTTCGCAACCATGTTCGCGATCTACGCCGCGACCGTGACCAATATGCACGATCCGGTCTTCACCAAGATCGATCTCGAGCTTGACATCGACGGCCGCAGAGGCCGTATCTTCGTCAAGGACTATATCGACACAATCGGCGAGCCGATCCGCAACAAGGCGACGGGTGCGGAATCGCGCGCGCAGATCGTGTTGCCGGAGGGCTTCGAATACACGGTGGCCGAGATCGGCAGCGCGTCGAGCAAGACCCAGGGTCCGGTCGAGATCGAAATGAAGGACACCTACGGCCAATTCGCGCGGCTGCACCTCAACAACAACGGCGTCGTGCGGGCCTGACACCCCGCGCATGTGCGAAGCATCCGCGCTCGAACGCCTGCTCAAACGCGAGCGCACGATCGCGCTGGCGGGTGTGGCTGCGTTGTGCGCGCTGGCTTGGCTTCTACCTCTTGACGGGCGCAGGGCTCGGCATGAGCGCGTGGGAGATGACCATGCTCTCGCTGTTCCCGCACCTGGAAGTCGCCGACATGGTTCCGGACATGCCCGGCATGGACGTGGGCGGCGCGCCGATGACGCCCGCGCCTTGGGTCGCTTTCATGGCGTATTGCCTTCAGGTAACCCTCAAACACCGGCTACGCGCACTGGCGCCGGGATTAACCCCGAGAGCGGTACTGGAAAAGTTTGCGGCCATGCAGATGGTGGATGTTCATCTACCCACCACCGATGGGCGCCACCTCGTCCTACCTCGCTACACACAACCCGACCCTGATCAGCGCCTCGAACTTTAACCCGGTCAAGTGGGCGATCAAGGCGTTGCCCACCGCCCTTTATTATCAGCTCCAGGATTGGCTCGATTCTTGGAGGGCGGCCGCTTAGAGAGGCGAAGTCATGACAGGAGGACGAACCAACGAGATCGAGCAAGCCGTTCGCAGGGTTCTCAGCGAAGCCCTCACCGAGCCGCGATGAATGAGGCCGCGAGCTCATCGCCGCGTGAGATAGGGTCGAAACACCGGATGTCCAAAGCCAGCTTTGGTTTTCGAGCCACAAGCACAGCCGTCCGCAAGGTTCTCGGCGAGTTCTCAACGAGGGTCTGATGAGTTAGTATCCGCGACGAATGGGGTGGCCTCGTCCGCTCCCACCGGTAGGGCATACTGCGCGTACTTTCCATGAATGATGGCTTGGTACGCGATGTGTACCCTGCCGGTTTCTTTAATCATGTGATTCGCAGTGCAGCGCTGTGCGCACGACATCAAACAGGAAAGGAGGCCTTTGTGTGGGAAAAGAGCATCTTCTGTTTACCCGAGAAGAAACCAACGAAGAGATGGAGACTCGGAGTGCTGTCCTTGATCAGCGCAATGATCGCCGCAGCGTCATTGGTGAGCGCGCCGCCGGCCGCCGCCAAGCCGGCCGCGCAGGGCGTCACGGCAACATTGAACGTACGCCTCCAAAGCATAAGACTGGCATTCAAGACTTTCCCCAACCGCAAGATTTTGCGTTGGTGCATTGAGTTATTTGGCGTTTACGCGCTGTGTGCTCTGATGATTGGATTGTTGACTGGATTTTGTCGCTTGGAGTTGATGAACCCTCCAGTTGCATAAATATCCATGCGGGTCGTCAGGAAAGGGCGTAGAATACAGGGTTGCAGAGAGTTTGTAGCGTTGCGCTGGACATCACCACCGGTGATATCCAGCCTTTAAGCAAAAGAACTGATTTCATGATCAGAAAGACTAGAAAGCGGTCTGCACTTCGCGGTATAATGTGCTTGTGAAAACAACCGCATACCCGAAGGAGACCGCTTCTTATGAAGTATAGCAAAGCGGAAGTCAACTGCAAGACCCATGGCCTGCCCGCACTGCGCT
>JALZID010000308.1 GCA_030860485.1 Pseudomonadota bacterium
GGGATGTGATCGTCGGTCTGCAAGGCAACGACACCATCAAAGGGCTAGGGGGTAATGACCTGATTTGTGGAGGTAGCGGAAAGGATATGTTGGTCGGCGGTCGGGGAAGGGATCGGCTCGACGGAGGGCGGGGCGAAGATACCTGTAAAGGCGGTGGTAAGGCCGATACCGCTCGCAGGTGCGAAAAGAAGCGCCGGCTTAAGCCTCCTTTTCCCATTGCGGTGCCGCCGCTGTGGTGAGCCGATGCGGACTGATCGCTTTCGTCACCGACAGCGGGATCGGCCCATCCGTACCCTTCCACTGTGAGCGGCCACCGCTCCCGTCAGACTTGCGGTTTTTTTGTGTCCTCCTGCCGGGTGCGTGGCTAATACAAGACCCCTTCGGGGGAAATACGTCACGCCGTCTCACAGCGGTTCTTAGGCACCCGGCGCCCATCACTGGATGCGCGTCAATCCTTGGCACCACTAGGACTACAAGCAACCTTACCGAGAATACCCATAGCTTCGACGGCTTTAGACCATCGGCTCTTGTCGGTGCTGTCGCGACTGCAATGTGTCGTAGAAAACTTCGGCGACTTCACCGGGATGCAGAACGAACTCGACCCCGCCGCCTTCGTCTTGGCAGAGACGACCGAGGATGTGGTCCAGCCGAGGATCTCGAAGCTTGGCACAGGGACCACGAGCACACCCCGAAGCCCACGAAGGCGGTGCAATCATGAGTAACCCAACCGCCATCCGTCCAGACAAAACCAAACCCGATGAATTCGGACCGCTGATATATCGGTTCCAGTCGGCGATCCGACGGCTGAAGCGCGTTGAGCGCTTGCCCCTGGCCGAAGGCTTCAAGGCGGCGTACCGTTCCCTGCGTCCAAGACGGCACGATGGATGACCGTGAATGCCTCGGCGATCTGCTGGATGCACTCTTTCGTAGGCCCGCCCGGGGCGATCGCCTTGGCCTCTAATGCCGCGATCAGGATGTCCGCGGCGATGCGGGCAGTTGTATCGGTGCCGATTTCCATGATTCCTCCTCTGTATGTTGTTCATAGGGGGGCTACAGGAGCTTGATGAGCAGTTAGCATTGGGTCACGGTGGGTTGCTTGTCGTCCTCGGCTGATAGTGTTGCTAGCTGAATCCTGCCTCCGACCCCCCTGGGGTTGGAGTTCGCCTTGACCTTCCGACAAGGCAGGATCGATAGGGACAACGGTCGCTGCGCTATTGTCTAGCGGATGGACCTCCACGTAGGCGCACGGCCAAGGCAGGAAAAAAACGCCAGCCTCCGGCGACGAAGCGTAAAGGCCCCCCTCCTTCGCAACGGCGTCGATGACCGCTTGATAGTCCCCGTCGTCTGCCGTAACGCTCACCGCGATCGTCTTTGGGCTCCCCTGGTCGTCCTCGGAAGTCGCGCTGCGGAACGTCACCCTACACGGCCGACCGGGCGGGAGCGGGGGCTTCGGCAAGGGCAAGTAGTGGACGGTCATCGCATCCACTCGACGATCGAGCGCAGGACGTAGAGCCCTACCACCCCGCCAGTGACGATCCACTTGATCCAGGCGATGTCGGCCTCCAGTTCAGCCTTGAGCTCGGCGATGTCCGCCCTGGTGGCGAGGTCCTGGCCTGGGGTCATAGGAGCTTGCCGCCAGTCATGGCGATGAGGGACCCATGCGGAGCGCCGATGCGGTTGCGGGCGCGTCATCATGGCCTGGGAGCACGAGCAAGAGATCACGTGTGCCCGGCACTGAGTAGTGCACTCGTATCTTTTCGTAGAGGGCCCGAGGGCCTGTCATGGTCCGGTACCGTCGCCTGTGCGGGAAAGCGGTTGGGTAATCCTGGACCGGTTCCTCTGTAACTCATTGTTTTCCTTGGTGTCGGCGAGAGGAATCGAACCTCCGACCTGCTGATTACGAATGATCCGCAGTGCCGTTTCATCGCGGTTCACATCGTTTCATACTGTTCATGTTTATAACGACATTACAGTAAGTTACTGCTAATGTGATGTTCATGGTGTTGCACCGCATTTCACGCATTGCCACGTGCGAAAGTCTACCCAAAGTCTACCCCAGGACCCGACTCGGGACTAGAAGGGCGAACGCCGCCCCGGACCTCCGATGACGGGGCTCATCCCGAGCTCGCCGCCAACACGAAGCACACGACGAGATCGAAGGCCCGCTTCCCGGTGCTCCCCAATCCCCAGCTCATCGTATACGTCTATCCCCATCTCGGAGAGGACGGCGCAGCGGTGCCGGGCTATGCCACGGCCTTCCCACCTGGTCCCGGATCCGGAAGCTCTACGACGCGCCCGAATCCTTCACGGACCTTCTACTTTGGGTGGAGTACCTGCCCGAGCACTAGGCCTTCGCGCTGGCCGACGGCAGGAGCGTGGGCGCCTTCTTCGAGATCCGGCCCGCCGCGACCGACGGCCAGAGTACGGAGTACCTCGGTAGCCTCTGCGCGCGGCTCCAGGACCTCATGACCCGACGCGGTTCTCGAAGAAGACCTCGACCCCTGGGTGCTCCAGCTTTCCGTCCGGGACGATCCGAGCCTGGAGGCGGTCCTTTGCGGGATCCGGGACGAGACCGATCTGGCGCTCCTCGGATCTCCCTTCACGGCCCAGTACCTCGAGACCCTCAAAGCGCACCTCGCGCGCGTCGGCTCGCCCGCGGGCCTCTTCGAGGACCGGGTGACGGGCGGGCGCTGGCGTGGGCGCCGCCGACGCGTGCGGGCGGTGGTCTACCGGCGGATGCGGCACCCGAGGGAGGCATCCTTGCCGCTCGCCGAGTTGAACGATGTCTGCGTGTGGATCATGACCGCCCTCTCGGCCGCCGGTGTCACGGCGCGCCGCGGGGATGGGCGCATGCTCTACGAGTGGCTCGTGCCCTGGTTCAACCCGAGACCGTCGCTCGGGGACGGAGACCCTTACCGGCTCCTCGATCGCATGCCCTATCCCGGCGACGAGGATCTGCCCTTCGGGAGGGACCTCGCCGATGCGCTCCTCTTGAGCCCGCCGCGCTCGGACGGGAAGAGTGGGGTGTGGTGGTTCGATGGCATGCCGCAGCGGTGCGTCACCGTCCAGGGCCTGCGGAGGACCCCGGAGCCTGGCCACTACACCGCCGAGCGGGCCTTAGGCGATCAGGCCTTCGCACCCTTCGATCAGATGCCGGAGGGCACGGTGCTCACCCTCGTCATCGTGTTCCGGCCACAGTACCAGGTCTTGAACCACATCGCGCGGATCGTGCGCGCGGCCATCGGTGAGGGCGCGGAGTCGCTCATCGCGCGCGAGACCGGCGAGGCGGCGCAACGGGCGATCGCCGAGGGCGACAAGGTCTACCCCCTGGTGCAGGCCTTCTACTCTATCTCAGGGCCCCGGACCTCGCGAGCCTGAGCAGCGGGTCCACGGGCTCCATACGCTGCTCGTGACCCACGGCATCCAGCCGATCGCGGGCGCCCACGATCTCATCGCCCTCGACGCCTACATCAAGCACCTGCCCATGAACTACGAGCCCCACCTCGACCGCATCCGGAGGCGCGGCCGGCTGACCTTCGCGAGCCATATCGCGAGCCTCCTGCCGCTCTACGGGCGCTCCACCGGGACCGGGCGGGCCGGGCATGGGCGTTCTTCAATCGGAACGGCATCAACGGGATGTGCGGGCCACGAGGCGCATCTCATCACCATCCACCCGCTGCTCGCGCCGTACACCACCAAGGCCATCAGGCTCTGGGGCAAGTACGGGGCCTGGTACTAGGCCATCACCCACTCGCTCGGGGACTTCCCCGAGTCCGCAAGGCGCATGCTTAACATGATGGAGTGGTTGGCTTTGCCTCGCCATGGAGAGCGATGAGGCCGAGCAGGTCGCGAGCTTCCGGGAGCTCAGTCCCGGCCAGCGCGCGATGCTGCTCTCCGCCCGCAAGGAGCCGGGCAAATACACCGAGGGCGCGGTCCTCTTCCAGGCGCTCGTCCGCATGGTCCCGCCACCGCCCAGCCTCGCCCTCGCGATGACCGAGCCCGAGGTGGTACGCAATGGTGTCTATTCGCACCACCGGGCGGGCGCCGGTATTCCACGCCGCGCGCTCCGAGCGCTGGAGAGCTGCAGGCCTTACTCCTTCGTGTTAGAACTAGAAGCGCTCTCATGAAGTTCTTGCAAGGTCCTCATTCAAGAGCGGGGATGTCCTACCTTGCCAACACCGAATCCGGGTCTCGCGCTCGGGCCCCGGGCGGGCCAGAAAGTGCTGAGCTTGCAAACCGTCCCTACACGGGAGGCGTACTTACCCCGGGGTGCTGTGTCAGCGAGCACGGCTTTAGCTTCCATGCCGAGGTGTACTGTGCCGCCCATCAGAGGAAGAGACTCAAAAGCCAGGGCCAGGGATTGGCCCTGCTGGACGCACCGACGAGGCAACACTGTACCGATACATCACCCGTCGTGCCATCGCCAATGAACGGATTGCACTCAATCGGGCCGGGCAGGTGGTGCTCACACTAAAGCCCCCTATCGAGATGGCACGACGCACCTCGTGATATCAGCGCTTGAATTCATGCAGTGACTCGCGCTGGTTCCCCGTCCGCGGTTGCATTGCCGAGACGCCAAAAGCCTCCGAATTTGGCGTCTCGGGCTGATGCACGGCGCGAAAAGTCCCCGATCTTCAGCCGAACACTCGCATGTTTGACAGCCCACGCGCCCAGTAGTACTGTGCCTCTTGATGAAAGAGGGCGTTTATTTTACGCACGGTTAGAAATTCGTATCATCTCCTTCACGCCGGGCCGGGGTGTGCAGGGGTCGTGGCGCATCGAAGCAACGCTCATGGGACCTATGGATAGCGCACTGTTCGACGGCAGGATGTTGAGCCAGGACAAGATCAGCATCGCCGTGACGACCTACGGCACGCAAAGTTACTACACCAATGGCTGCCTCGAAGCCATCCGGGAATGGAAGAACGGCCGGCACGAATTGCTGGTCGCGTGCCACGATGCAAGCCTGCTGCTCGAGTACTACCTCAAGGCATGCGCAAAGGACGAGTTGATCGACCGGTTGATCTTCACGCCCTCGGGCTACGGGCATACCAAGGGTGTCAACCGCTGCTTTGCCGAGGCGCGCGGCAACCTGTTGTTCAGCGTGGCCAACGATATCGAGCTCGGACCCGCGATTGTCGACGATTGTGTCCACAAGCTGGAGACCGATACGCAACTGGGGCTCATCGGTTGGCACTGGTACAACGACGGCACCTTCTGGGATGGCGACCGCATCGTTCGCTACCAGCTGGGCGACGAAACCCTCCAGTTGCATAAACTTCCACGCGGATCGTCAGGAAAGGGCGTAGAATACAGGGTTGCAGCGAGTTTGTAGCGTTGCGCTGGACATCACCAGCGGTGATGTCCAGCCTTTAAGTAAAATAACTGGTCTCATGATCAGAAAGACTAGGAAGCGGTCTGCACTTCGCGCTATAATGT
>JALZID010000309.1 GCA_030860485.1 Pseudomonadota bacterium
CATACCGGACTCCTCCTCTTCGTTGAAGTGGTCGTTTCATCTTCCACTCTGGCACATCACGATGCCGTTAGGGAGGGGAGGAGTCCATACCATTACCCTACCCTCCCCCGCTCCGCAGGGGAGGGGACCAGGAAATGCCCTCCGCCGCTATCGCAGGGAGGGCACACGGAAACTCCCTCCCCTGCCCGCGCCCCGGACGGGGAAAGGATGGGGTGGGGGTCAGGCCTGCACGTGTCTCCTGACACCGAAAAGGCCGGCCGAAAACGGCAATGCCATAGGAATCCATCAGGCGGCGGAAACCTCTTGCTGTGGAGACGACGCCTGTTCCAACAACTCTTCCTCCTGCAAGAGCTTGGTCAGGCCCGGCACGGCATGGTCGAAGGTGAACATGTGATAGTGATAGCCGAGCGTGATGTAGTGCATGATGAAGGGGATCTGGTCGGGATATTCCCGCATCACCCGCCGGGTGAAGACCCGGCTCGCTTGCTTGTAGTGCTCCGGGAAGGTCGCCATGACGCTCTGCTGTTGCCGGTACTGAGAGCGGATCGACGCGAGCGTGATCTGCCCGCTCATCCACTTGGAGATCAGGTTCCTCACCCCGGAGGCCAACAGGAAGAACAGCCGTCGCACACGCTCACCGAGCGCCGCCGGATGTCCTATCCGGGAAAACATCTCGATGGCGCGGCTGAAATACGCGTCCGGGTCATAGAGCGTGCGGATCACCCGGAGGTGCCCTTCCAGCAACTGCTTTCTCGGGATGATCGTCACGATGTTGGTGTAGCCGGAGCCGAGGGTGCGTTCTTCGTCGCCCGTCATGTCCTCGATGAGGCGCCCGCTCTGCTTCATGCGCGTGTAGAGCGGCGTTCCGGGCAGAGCCACCAGGGGCCCGATCATGGCGTTCGGGATCGCCGCATCGGTGATGAACTCGATCTGGCGATTGAAGATATCCGCCGTGTCGCTGTCGAAGCCGACGATGAAGGAGCCATAGGTCAAGAGGCCCGCGCCCTGGATCTCCTTCATCCGCTCGACCAACGAACCCTTCATGTTTTGGAACTTGCGCGTCTCCTTCAGGCTCTCGATCGAGGGCGTTTCGATCCCCATGAAGACCCAGATGAAATTGGCTTTGACGAGGAGGTCCATCAACTCGGCATCATCGGCGAGATTGACCGTGACCTCGGTACCGAAGAAGAACGGGTGCTTGCGTCGCGCATTCCATGCGGCCAGCGCGACCAGGAACTTCTTGGCCTCCTTCTTGTTGCCGATGAAGTTGTCATCGACGATGAAGATCACCCCGCGGAACCCGGTCTCGTAGATCGCGTCCAGCTCGGTCAGCATCTGGGTGGGGGTCTTGGTACGGGGCCTGCGTCCGAACATCACGGTGATGTCGCAGAACTCGCAGAGATAGGGGCAACCGCGCGAGAACTGCACGACCAGCATGGCGTAGAAATCGAGGTTCAGGAGATCGAAGCGCGGTACCGGCGTCTTGGTGACATCGGGCTTGTCGTGCGTCGTGTACACGGGTTTGTAACTCCCACGCTCCAGGTCCTCGATGAACTCCCGCCAGGTGATCTCCCCTTCGTTCAGGACCTGCACGTCGCAATGCGGGACACACTCTTCGGAGCAGGCGGTCGGATAGGGGCCGCCGAAGACCACCAGCTTGCCGGCCGCCCGGCAGCGCGCGGCCACCCGGAAGAGTGAGGACTTCTGGGTGAGCATGGCCGACAGGCATACCACGTCGGCCCATTCCAGATCGGCATCCTCCAAGTCCTCGCAGTTCAGGTCGACGAGGCGAAACTGGTAGCCCTCGGGCGTCATGGCCGCGACGGTGATGAGCCCGAGCGGCGGCATCGCCGCCTTTTTTCCGATCAGCGGGAGATAATACTGGGAGCCCCAGTAGGTCGGTGGGAACCTGGGATAGACCAACAAGATGTTCTTATAGTTGTCGTTCATGCGGGTACCTCCTCACGCCCGGACCGGCGGGGCAGGGTCCGGTTTGCCACTGGCGAGTATAGGCAATCCCACCCCCGCATGCCAACGGTACCGGTGGACAGGGTCGCGGCGACACGAGCGGCCGAGGCCACCATCGCCGTTATCGACGCCCAGATGCCCCCAGCGCACGGGAAACGCTTTCGTGGTGTCGCCCCCGCCGTTGGGGCAGGGTGCTCCGATGGTACGCCGGTAGGTCGTCGCCGGCGCTTGGCTTGTCACCCGATTTGTAAGAGAATCCGATGGTTTGGTTTCTGTTGCGGACACAGGCACTGCGGTGGGTCCGGATTCACAAGCGAGCGACGAGGACATCGCCCTGTTCCGCGAGGCGGTCGGGACGGTAAGACCGGTGCGCCCGGACGTTTTACCCATCGAGCGTCCTCGGCCCGAGCCCATCCCGGTGCAGGCGCGCCAGGAGACCCAGCGGGTGTTGCAGGAGTCGCTGTCGCGCGGACCGGAGGACGACGAGGTCGAGACCGGTGAAGAGCTGCTGTACTCGGCGCCCGGCGTGGGCCCCGAGGTCCTGCGCCGCCTGCGCCGCGGCCAGCTCAGCATGCAGAGCCGGCTGGACCTGCACGGCATGAGCGTCCCGGAGGCCAAGGACGCCGTGGCGCGCTTCCTCTATACGTCCCGCAGCCGCGGGCTGCGCTCGGTCCTCATCATCCACGGCAAGGGCCTCGGCTCCCACCAGAAGCGGCCGGTGCTCAAAGGCAAGCTCAACCAGTGGCTGGCGCGTCGCGCGGAGGTCCTGGCGTTCTGTTCTGCGCGCCGCGTGGACGGGGGTACGGGTGCCGTCTCTGTCCTGTTGAGGCGCTAGCTATCCGGCAAGGCTTCCCGCTGGGCCAGTGGTGCCGTCTCTCCGCCGCAGATCCCGGCGTTACCACAGGCGTTTACAATCGGGGGGGGGGGGCCGGG
>JALZID010000310.1 GCA_030860485.1 Pseudomonadota bacterium
TCCTGAGCGTGACGCCTTTCGAGCAAATGCCTTTGCTTTAGTTGCTTACCGATATGGCGCCAATCGAAGAACCGACCATCTCCAGTAACCAGCTGATCTTGCTTTGAAACCTGTCGGACACTACTGATCTGGGTTCTCTACTGCCATCCTTAAGCCCTGACGGACGGCTTGTAGTCGGCCCCCCGATGGAAACACGGTTGCGTTACAGTTCCTGAGGTTGTTCGATCAAGCCTGCTCTTATTCGCAAAATTAAGGTGCTAGATCGGAATAGGCTGCGAGTCGATGTACAGTTCATCGACCGTCAGAAGGGTAGAAAACACGCGAAGTTTGAAACCGAGAATTACTTTTCGGCGCTTAACGCAGCCTCTGCTCCCAGGCTAGAGCAGTGGTCTAACACCTGGTCTCCCCTTTGTTACCTGCCTGACCGCACAACGGAGAGCTTTAAGGGGCGAAAGGAAGAACAAGTAGCCCTTGCAGACTGTATGAATGACGAGGAGTCGCGGACCTGCCTAGTGTTTGGTGATGGCGGTGTTGGAAAGACAACGTTGGTGCTCGAATTCATGCACCGGTTCTTGGAAGAAGATCCTGATATCCAGTGCGAATGGAAGCCAAAGGTAATTAGTTTCTATACCGCCAAGAAATGGCGGTGGGGGCTCGATGGGGTCCAGCTAATTTCCGCGGGGCAGCCTCACTTGTTGGGGCTGTTAGCCCATTTGCATCTGCTGCTGCTTAGCCGACTCCCGCCCCAGGACTTTTACAGGCTATGTCGCTCAGGCGGCGGTGCGTTTGCAGCAGTTGATGGCGAGGGAAGCGGACATCAAGCGCTCCGATCATCTAATCATTGTTGACAACTCAGAAACACTTATCAGCTCGGACCGTGATATCGAAATACTGGGCAAAGAGCTGAAAGAAATTGCTCGGCGTGTTGGCAGAGTAATCATTACCTCACGGCGACGTGAGGTTATTGAAGCTGCGCCAATTGCTGTGACACCCCTGAAGTCGTCGGAAGCAGTGGCGCTGCTGAAAGAACGTGCTGCCGAATTGGGGCTAAAGGCGATACAGCGTGCGACCGCCGGCGATCTGCGATCATTGGTCGCTGATCTTGAATGCCGCCCCTTGGTTCTTGAGGCTTTCCTTCAGGCGCTTACCGATCCCACAACGGCCACGCTACAGCTGGCGAGAAATCGCGTTGCGACAATGCTGCGCCGCGACCTTGGGGACTTCCTGTTCGCAGATGCATGGGGGCGTTACTCGGCTGAGATGAAGCGCCTGCTTTTGCTAATGACTCGCGTTGGAGATGTCCATGATGCGCGTCAGTTGACGATCTGCTGCGAGATCGCGGGGGTCTCGGTGCACTCTGCGGAAGAGGCCTTGGAAGAGTCGAGCGGCATTGCGTCTACTGTGCGAATCAACAATGGAATCGAAATTAGCTTCTCGTCGATCTTTTTGAAGTTCGCGAAGGAGAGGGTCGTGGCGGTGGGAGGGGTCAATAGTCCATCGTCGGACGAAATTTCAGAAGCGCGGCGACAGTCATGGTCGCTACATGCAGGCTGTGCAGTCGTTCACTGGAGACAGGATTCCTTCTGCATTCCGCACCCCTCTTGCCAAGGCAGCGTACCAGGCGCGAAAAGATGGAAAAAATGAAGAAGCCCTTAGACTCTATCAGCAAGCGATCTTGGTCGACTCAAGTAATGGATGGCTCTTTGACCGGTTTGCCTACCTTCTCTTTCATGACATCAGAGACAATAAGGCCGCTTTAAGTCAAACCAAGCGGGCTACGGAGCTCTTGCCCAATGAGGGCGAGGTTTGGTTTACGCGAGGCATTGTCGAGTCGAGGTTAGGTGAGTTTCGGCAATGTGAAGTATCACTAGGCAAGGCGGAATCGCTGGGCGTGGATCGCGTTAGGTGCGCTATGCAGCTTGCGTGGGCGTATTTAAAAGCATCTCCGGCTTTGCTTAATTTGGCACGGCGGCAGATAGGCTTTCTAAGACAATCGCTGTCCAGTGTCCATCGCAGCGACAGGAACTGGATCGAGACTGGATTGCTCATGTCTCGCCTAGAGTATCTGGAGCGCAAGGGAAGGAATGTTCGAGGGTAGGCCAGAAAGGCCTAAAGGGGCAGGCTCGGATATTTTTACAATGACGGCTCTCCCTGGTCAGCGGTGGCTTGGCCCGTGACATTAGCGTCTAACCGCGGCCGGCCCGCCTCGCCGCGCGCCGTTACCCCGTCATGCTGCTCTTATTGCTTCTGTAAGGCCGGGCCAATAGCTCCGACTGCCGTTTTGTCAAGGTGACGGCCAAACGTCTTTAAGAACGGCGTGACATCGGACCGCTAACATCGCCGACTCGACCGCGTGGCGGGAAGGTCGGGTTGGCCTCCGGGCCACACTAATAGAACGCTCGAACAGGAACGCAAGACCCAGGTCTTCGCACGCTTCATCGCCGCAGCTTCCCGCTCGGCGTGCGCGGCAGCGCCGCGACCAGGCGGAATCGCGCCGGCACCTTGTAGCCTGCGAGTCGTTCCCGACAGTGCTGGCCGAGCACGACCGCCGTCGGCGGGCTTGCGACGTCGCGCGCGACGAATTCGGCCACCGCTACGGCGCCCCAGCGTTCGTGCGGCAGACCGCTCACCCGGCTCTCGCGCACATCGGGATGCGCGTCGAGCACCGCCTCGACCTCCTCCGGAAAGAACTTGATCCCGCCGAAGTTGATCACCGACTTGCGGCGCCCGCGCAGGAAGACGTGGCCGTCCTCGTCCTGACTCGCGAGATCGCCGGTGGCGAACCAGCCGTCGTCCGTGGCGGCCGCGCGCTCGCACCACGGCGCGAGATACGCGTCGAACATGCCGGGCGCGCGGAGCCACAGCTCGCCGATCTCGCCCGGCGCGACCTCCGCGCCGCTCTCATCGCATAAACGCACCGCGCAATCGTCCGGCCGCCCCACGCTTTGCGGTTTCGCTTGTGCCGCGTCGGTGTTGAGCAGCGGTAGCCCCGCCTCGACGATCCCGAAACCCTGGGCCGGCCAGATGCCATAGCGCCGCTGGAAAGCGACCGCCGTCGCTTCGCGGAACGCGAACGCAGTGGCGACGGCGAGACGCAACGCCGGCCACGCGCGCGCCGAGTCCTCCGCCGCCAAGAGCGCAAGGTGAAAGGGCGACCCGTAGAACACCGTCGCACCGTGGGTGCGTGCCGCGGTGAGCAGATCGCCGGCGAGAGGGGAGTCCGCGATCACCATCCCCGCGCCTTCGATGAGGTAGAGCATGACCGAAACGGCGAAGTGATGCGCCATCGGCAGCGTCCACAGCACCCGGTCCGCGAAGGTGATCCGGAGCCGGCGGTTGGCCGAGCGCACCCGCGCGAGCAGCGTCTCGTGGCTCAAAAGGACCCCCTTGCGATCGCCCGTAGTGCCCGAGCTGAAGCGCACGAAGGCGGGATGGAGCGCCGCGAAGCGATGCTCCGGAAACGCCGCCGCGAGGTCGAGCGCACACCAGGAAAATCGGATCCCAGCGATCGCCTCCGCCACACCCGGCGCCGGCAGCCACTGCTCGGGACCGGCGGCCAGCATCAGTAGGGGCGCGGTGAGCGCGAGCTGCGCCACGCGCTCAGGCACCGCCAGCTCGCCCGCCACCGGCACCAGGCACGCGCCGGTCCGCAGGATGGCGAGGGCCAACACCACGTAGTCCGGGCCGTTCGGGCAAAGGAGCGCGACGCGCGGCGCCGGGCCGTGCAGCACCGGGCGCAGCCTGGCGGTGATCGCATCCCCGCGCGCGAGCAATTCGCCATAGCTCTCCGTGCCGCCGGAATGGAGCAGTGCGGGCCGCGCCGGCTCGGCGGCGACGCGGGCTGCGATCAGATCGGCAACGTTCAGCGCGCCGGCCATAGTGGTGTCACATCACGCAGCCCGTGCGCCAGGCCGTCTGGATCGAGGATGAGGTCGGGTCTTGCGATAGCATACTCGTTGTTTACTGAGTTCAGATAGATCGTCTTTCGATGCGAGCACCCTACCCGCTTGGTACCGGTCTTCGAATCGAGAGGGCATCGATCCTCCATGCAGCAAGTTGCAGCCAAAAGCCAGACACGCACCCTCTGGAATCGACTTGTTCAGCCGCGGATGGGGCTTATATTATCGATGGATGCCTGGAGCGCGGTTGGCGAGCAATTGCCCTTTGGATTGCACCATGCCGCCCTGAAGACAAATCTGACGCCCGCGCGATCAGGTAGGACGGCGACGCGACGGACGCGCTTTTTAGGGGAATCGGGTCCTTACTATGCAGATGGGCAGTATTCCCACGGCACTACTCTCGGCAAGCGCCATTGTGAAGTACTTACTCACGTATGCGGGCTCCATTTGCAACCCTTTCAGGTAGCGCGTCCAAATGCCTTCCTCAATTCTTTCTTGGCGCGCTCCAGAACCACGCGTCGTTGTTTAGAAAGGTTCCTGCCCGCCCGGTTTATATAGAAATTCAACATCGACATCGCGGACTGGTAGGGCGTGCCTTTGCGCCGCCTGCTGCGCTCGCTTGAACGCTTGAGAGAAGATGCTATTTCCCGGGCACTGCACGAAGTGAAAACGCTCGGTTCGAGATCAAGCGCGTTGCTGTGCCGGGTTACGTTCCCCGACCAGTAGCTACGCTTGGAGCGGACGCTGCCCATGGCTCAACCCCTGAGAAACGCTGCCGTCACTCGGCCTATCTCGCAGCCTGCGCTTTCCGTATGTTCTGGCGCCGCGCCCTTCGCTGTGCTGCAGTGGGCTTTTCTCGTTCCGGCACATCGGGTCGCGGGCTCGCTTTGAATCTGTCGCCCGCAACGTGCCGAGGCTTGGAGCCGAGGTCGCGCAAGACCTCTTTCGCATCGCTTGTGTCGGCAACGATGCGCCCATCTTCCACATGTGCGTGGCTTTTGCTGATGAGCCACTTCTGTGTATCCCACGAGCGGCTGCTGCGCTTGCCGGCCACGCGCTCAATGCCGCCCTTGTCTCCCACGTCCTGCGTGCGGAAGGTGGTGAACTCCGACTTGGGCCTGACCTCGATATGGTAGTACTCGCCCCGACCGGTAGTTCCCGCTTTCGCACGCCCGCGACCCTCAGGTTGGGCCGTGGCGCGCGCTCGTGACGACATCGGTCGCCATGTCTTTTGCGCCTTCTTGATATTCGCCGTCGCCGCCTGTGCTCGCGTCGCCATGGTTCACCTCCTCATTGCAATGATGCCGCGTTAACCTACGAGTGGCGTTTGAAGTACTGCACGGCACGCTCGTGCCGTTCAGCCTCCTCGCGTGTATCGAATGTTCCGAGATTCTTTCGCTTCCGCGTTTTCGGATCCTTCTTCCGGGAGTAGAGACGGTACGAGCCCGACTTGACACAGGGGGGCTGCCTCCTGGCGTCCGCTTGATCGTGACGCGAAACGCATCCTCGCCGAAGCTGTCATAAATCTGCACCCGCATGGCGTATGCGCACCCGAAGATGCGGCCGATCCGCTTCTTCTTGGCGATGGCGTACAACTCCTCGCGCAGCAAGCGCGCCTCCTCGCTCTTGGCATCCAAACTGGCGATACCGACGCCAATCGCTGAGCTGACGGCAAAGACCTCCTCCCGACCGTTTTCGTACTCAATTTCCATATGGTCGGCAACGGCCTTGATGGCTCTCCCCACCAGTTCGAGCAATACGTCGCTGGTTTTGGAATGCTCGCCGATCATTTCACCCTCTGTCCCTGTAAGGAACATAATAGGCCCATCCTGCTATCGATGCCGATCCCTTATGTCGCCGCACGCCACCCGGCCCATTGAACAAGTGTAGCACTCTTCGCATCAATCGCTTTGGAGGGTCTTCGAAGGATAGGCGGCGGGGCGGTGAGGGGTTTAGGCGGGAAAGCTAGGCGCCGTGTCGTATCGTGGTGGAGGCGTCACCGAGGTGAGTGATGGCGCGGCCAGGACGAGAACGGGGGGCGAGCCACTTCGTAGATCCGTGCGCCATCGGTGGGCGCCAAGGTTGGGGTCCAGGGCATTGCGATGTGCCGATGCTCGCTGGCGGTCGTTGGTGGTTCGAACTTACCGCGGGGGCGGGGATCGACGGCGAACTGGCATGCCAGGCGCACTGCGCTTGCACGGCGAGCGGCATTGAGTTTTCTGCCTTATCGACTACCATCACGGGCTGGCGGGAAGACCGGGGCTGCTGTAGTCAGGAGCCGGATGGGAAGGCAATGAATATCGATCTCGGCACTCGACGGGCGCTGGTGTGCGGGAGCAGCCAGGGGATTGGGCGGGCGGTGGCCATTGAGCTGGCGGGCCTCGGGGCGGAGGTGGGGTTGTTGGCGCGGGACGGGGAGGGGCTCGAGCGGGTTCGGAGAATGCTCGATGCGGCGCGCGGCCAGGCGCATCGGGTCCTGGTCGCCGATTTCCGCAGACCAGAAGCGGTGCGGTCCGTGGTGACGGGGTTTCTCGCCGAGTCCGGCCCTGTTCATATCCTCGTGAACAACACGGGCGGCCCGCCGCCCGGGCCGGCCTCGGAGGCCGATCCGGGGGCTTATGTCGCGGCGTTCACCCAGCACCTTGTCTGCAACCAGGTCCTGGTCCAGGCGCTCGTTCCCGGAATGAAGGCCGCGGCCTACGGCCGCATCATCAACATCATTTCGACCTCGGTGCGCCAGCCGATCAGGGGGCTCGGGGTGTCGAACACCATCCGCGGGGCGGTGGCGAGCTGGGCCAAGACGCTCGCGGGGGAGCTCGGGCCCTTCGGGATCACGGTCAACAATGTCCTGCCCGGATCGACGAAAACAGGGCGGCTGGCCGTTGTCTTCGAGGGCCGGGCCCAGGCTCGCGGTGAGCCGGTTTGCGAGATCGAGGCGGAGGAGAGGGCCGCGATCCCGCTCGGGCGATTCGCCGAGCCCGAGGAGTTGGCCTCTGCCGTCGCCTTCCTGGCCTCCCCGGCCGCGGCCTATATCAGCGGCGTGAGCCTGCCCGTGGACGGTGGTCGCACGCAGTGCCTGTGACGTCGTTCGATGACCGGGATCGCGACCGGCTTGCGGAAGCGGCCTCGCCGACCCGTTCGTCTTGTAGTACACTATAGTACTACATAGTGAGGGTTGCCCACATGCCGACCAGTGTACGACTAGACTCAGACACGGAAGCGTTGCTAGCCCGCTTGGCCCATAGCCGCAAGGAGACCAAGTCGGCTGTACTCCGCGCTGCCTTGTTACGCCTGGCCGATGATGGTGCAGGCCAGGGTGGGGAGGGCCCCCACGCCCTTATTTCTGACCTCGTGGGTATTGCTCGTGGAGGGCCACAGGACCTCGCTCGGCATCACAAGCAGGCCTTTCGGGAGATGCTCGCTCGACCGCCGGGTCTGTGACGGCAGGTGTCTTGACCGACGCGGGACCGCTAGTCGCGATCCTGCAGCGCAATGACCGCGATCACGTACGCTGTGTCGAAGCGCTGAAGGGTCTGCGGGAACCCTTGCTGACGACCTGGATACCCATCACGGAGGCCATGTACCTGCTGGGCTTTTCGCCGGGCGCCCAAGATGCCTTGCTCCAGATGATCGAACGCGGCGCACTGCACGTCTTGGCGCTCGGGGCAGAAGACTTGCCGCCTATCCGCGCGCTCATGCGCAAATATGCGGACCGGCCGATGGATTTTGCGGATGCGTCGCTCGTGCGGATGGCAGAGCGCGAGAACATCCGACGGGTTTTCACGCTCGATCGCCGCGACTTCGCTACTTATCTCTCGGGGCGCGGACAGGGGTTCACGATCATTCCGGATCTCACATAAACCCAGCCGTGATCACCATCGCGAACTACATCGGCGGCAAGCTCGTGGCCCCGGCCGCGGGCCGTTACCTCGATGATATCGAGCCGGCGACGGGGAGGCCCTATGCCCTCGTCCCGGAATCCGATGCGGTGGATCTGGAAGCCGCCGTCGCGGCGGCGCGCGGGGCCTTTCTGGGCTGGGCGAGGCAGACGGTAGAAGAGCGTTCGCGGCTCCTCCTGCGCATTGCCGAAGGGATCGAAGTAAAGGCCGAGGCCCTGGCCCGAGCCGAGAGCATCGATACGGGCAAGCCGATTGGCCTCGCGCGCCAGGTCGATATCCCGCGCGCCGCGGCGAATTTCCGCTTTTTCGCCCATGCCGTCACTCAGTTCGCGAGCGAGTCCCACGGTATGGGGACGGCCGCGATCAACTACACCCTGCGCGATCCGCTCGGCGTCGTCGCCTGCCTCTCGCCCTGGAACCTGCCGCTGTATCTCCTGAGCTGGAAGATCGCACCGGCGCTTGCGGCCGGCAACGCTGTGATTGCCAAGCCCTCCGAGCTGGCGCCCATGACGGCCTATTGGCTCGGGCGGATTTGCATGGAGGCGGGGTTGCCCAGAGGGGTCTTGAACATCGTCCACGGGTCGGGACCGAGCGTCGGCCAAGCGCTAGTCGCGCATCCGGCGATCAAGGCGATCTCGTTTACGGGCGGCACCAAGACCGGTGCCGCGATTGCGAGTGTCGCCGCACCGCAGTTCAAGAAGCTCTCGCTCGAGCTCGGCGGCAAGAACCCGACGATCTTGTTCGCCGACTGCAATTGGGAGCAAGCGCTCGATGGGGCATTACGCGCCGCCTTCGCCAACCAGGGCGAGGTGTGCCTGTGCGGCTCGCGGATCTTCGTCGAACGATCGATCTACGAGCCGTTCAAGCGGGAACTGGTGGCGCGGGCCGAGGGGCTTCGGCTGGGTGACCCACTCTCCGAGGATACCGAGCAAGGGGCGCTCGTCACAGAGGCGCATCTCGAAAAGGTCCTGTCGTACGTCCAACTCGCGCGCGAAGAGGGGGGTCGGATCCTCACGGGCGGCGTACGCGTCACGGTACCGGGGCGTTGCGAGGCCGGTTATTTCGTGAAGCCCGCCATCGTCGAGGGGCTTACCCACGAATGCCGCACGAACCGCGAGGAGATCTTCGGGCCGGTCGCCTGCCTCCTGCCCTTCGATGATGAGGACGAGGTGCTCGCAGAGGCCAACGGCACGGAATTCGGGCTTGCGGCCTCGGTCTGGACGCGGGATCTGCAGCGCGGCCACCGGATCGCACAACGGCTCGACAGCGGGGTGGTCTGGGTCAACACTTGGCTGCTCCGCGATCTCCGCACCCCTTTCGGCGGCATGAAGCACTCGGGCGTGGGCCGCGAAGGCGGGTTCGAGACTATGCGGTTTTTCACCGAGGCCAAGAACGTGTGCATCAAGCTGTAGTATCGGCGTGCGCGACTCAGAGCGCCGCCAAGACCTCCGCGTGCATCGCGTGCGGCCGCCGTGTTGCGGGTGCGGGCGTGTCCGGGACCGGAACAAGAGTGCCCCGATGACGTGACATTCCGCAACTATCGTTCTCCCATTTCTCTCCTCGCCATGCCTGCCCACTTCGATCTCATCATCACCGCCGACTACCCGAACGCACGGCGGAGCTCCGCCTGCTCGACGGGCATGGCTCGCAGCTCGCCTACCGGCAGCGCGCTAGCCCATCTTTCTCAACTGGAGGGGCCGACCGGCCTGCACGGCGCATGAAATGGACGCCGAGGCCTACAGGCCTCCACTATAAATGGGCTCGGTCGGGTCAGTACGTGAGTTGGCCAGCGGCGGTTATTCGTGGTGGGGGTTGTTCGTGGCGATCGAGCGCGAGCCGGCTTCGACTCTGTTTGTGACAGAGGTTGATCAATGGGCTGCGGTCGTGCGGCGCGACCCCGCTGCAGACACCGTGTTCTACTACTCGGTGCGGACCACCGGTGTTTAAACCCTCCAGTTGCATAAACTTCCACGTGGATCGTCAGGAAAGGGCGTAGAAGACAGGGTTGCAGCGAGTTTGTAGCGTTGCGCTGGATATCACCACCGGTGATATCCAGCCTTTAAGTAAAATAACTGGTCTCATGATCAGAAAGACTAGGAAGCGGTCTGCACTTCGCGGTATAATGTGCTTGTGAAAACAACCGCATACCCGAAGGAGACCGCTTCTTATGAAGTATAGCAAAGCGGAAGTCAACTGCAAGACCCATGGCCTGCCCGCACTGCGCT
>JALZID010000311.1 GCA_030860485.1 Pseudomonadota bacterium
CAGGCTGGCCATGCATCGTCATCGACTCCGCTCTTCAGTGTCTCGCTACCTGCACATTATCCCTTAGCCATGACTCGCTGTAAACCACAATTCGCCGTGACAAAGACAATTTTTAGAGGTGCCCCCATATCGAAAACGAGGCGGATTATGAGCAGCCACGGCCTTGCTAAATAGCCTGCTCGACGCGGTGCGCGATGATGCCAGTCATCCGCTTCGTTGATTTCCGTCGTAGGTGACTTGATCGAGGCCTACAAGCGAGCACGACCTCCGGCTCGGGTAAGGACATTAAGGGACAGACCACGATCACTTCCTAGGCGGTAGCCCTCGGCACCCATTTCCGGTCCTACGTAGAGCGCCCATCCGGCTCATGCGCTGATAGGTGCCCGCCAGAGGGTAGTATTCTAGCCCCTTTTGCACGCCCAAGTGCGTGGCGAACAATTCACTCATTTCGGTTGGAATCCCAATGCTTCCGCATATTGTGGATATGGCTGTTGCTTCTCTTAGGCCGGTTGTTGCGGTGCTTTGAATCAACGCCTGAAGAGCGTAGTGCGGGAAATCCGCACGCTGCGTTTGTAGGAGTCGGGGGCGGGTGACTGCCTCCGACGACCCCGGGGTGCCGCGTAACCGGCATCTCTACCGCGACCGTCCCGCGTCCGCTCGGCTTCCCAACGTTTGCTGGCCAGACCGTTCACGTTAGGGATCGGGCGGCTCCCGATGCGGTAGTGGCCGAGCGTGCGTTACGTCATACCCAGCGTCTCGGCCAATGAGGAGAGGCTCTTGAAAGGCGGGTGACCCGCCCTCTAGCGTTCTATTCATCGATACGGGGCATGGTCTTTCGCCAGACATCCTTGCCCTATAATCTCAAGGGGGCACGGAACGGGCGAGGACGCCCAGAATGAGTATTTGGGTATGTTCGATCGAGCCGAGGCGGATCGCTTTGAAGCGCTGGTGGACTGGATCCATCGGACCCTCGGTACGCGGGACCTTCCTATCGCACCGGCCTCCAGTGATGCGAGTTTTCGGCGGTATTACCGGATCGCTCACGAGGGGGTGACCCGCATCGTCATGGACGCACCGCCGGAGCGGGAGGACTGCCGGGTGTTTGCCGACATCGCGGTGCGGCTGGCGCGCGCGGGACTGCACGTCCCCGAGGTGCTGGCGGGGGATTTCGGACGGGGATTCCTGTTGTTGACGGACCTCGGCACACGCTTGTATCTGGATGAGCTGGATCCCCGGAGCGCCCCGGTTCTATATGCCGACGCCATGCACGCACTGCATATGATGCAGGAGCGGGCCGATGGGACTGGCCTGCCGTCCTATCATCGCGCCTGGCTCTTGCGGGAGATGGAGCTGTTCCGGGTCTGGCTCCTGGAGAAACACCTGGGTCTCCGGCTCTCCGATGCGGAACAGGGGACGCTCCACGGGACCTTCGGGCTCCTGGCAGATGCGGCCCTTGCGCAACCGCAGGTGTTCGTGCACCGCGATTACCATTCCAGGAATCTCCTCTACACGGCCGGCCCTAACACGGTCGACCATAACCCGGGCGGTAACAACCCGGGTGTCATCGACTTCCAGGATGCGGTCGTGGGGCCGGTCTGCTACGACCTGGTATCGCTCCTGCGCGATTGTTACATCCGCTGGCCGGAGGCAGAGGTCCACGCCTGGATGATGGGCTATCGGGAGCGATCGGGACCGGCACTCAGGGGGGTCGATCCCGCGATGTTCGTGCGTTGGTTCGATCTCATGGGGGTGCAACGCCATCTCAAGGCGAGCGGGATCTTTGCCCGCCTCCGGCATCGGGACGGCAAACCGGGCTATCTGGCCGATGTGCCGAGGACGGTGGGCTATCTCGTGGACGTGAGCCGTGGCTATCCCGAGCTTCGGGCCCTCTACGCGTTCCTGTGCGAGCGCGTCCTGCCGGCGCTGCACGGGGACCGTTCCCCCGCCCTCTAGCCATGAAGGCGATGATCCTGGCGGCGGGTCGGGGCGAGCGCATGCGTCCGCTCACCGATCGCACGCCCAAGCCCCTGCTCCCGGTGGCCGGGAGGCCGCTCATCGTGCACCAGATCGAACGCCTGGCGCGCGCCGGGATCCGCGAGATCGTGGTGAACTTGTCGTACCTGGGGGAGCAGATCGAGACGGCGCTCGGAGATGGCCGGCGCTACGGCGTCGCGCTCCACTACTCCGACCAGGGACCCATGCCGCTGGGGACCGGCGGCGGGGTCTACCAGGCCCTGCCCTTGCTCGGGCGAGCGCCGTTCCTGGTGACCAACGCCGATGTCTGGACCGGCTACCCGATCGCCAGCCTACTGGACAAGCCCCGAGGCATCGCTCATCTGGTGCTGGTGGAGAATCGCAGCCATCACCCGGACGGTGATTTCGCGCTAGAGCACGGCCGGGTGTCGCTAAAGGACGGGCCGAGGCTCACCTTCAGCGGCCTCGGCGTCTATCGGAGCGAGCTTTTCGACGAGTGCGAGGCGGGGTGTTTTCCCTTGGCCGCCGTGATCCGCATGGCGGTATCGCGCGGCCTCGTGACCGGTGAATGCTACCGAGGAGAGTGGCACGATATCGGGACCCCCGAACGACTGGCCGCCCTGGAGGCGCGGCTCGGGACCGTCCCGACTTGAGCGGGTGCCGACACCGGTCGGCATCGCCTCCACCCGATGCCACCGCTCTCGGCGTTTTCATCGTGGGTCGCTGACGCCTGCCCGGTGCTTCGCTCGGCGGCGCCTTCCGCGATAGTGAACTTCTAGGAGCGTGTGGCCACGGCCCTTGACCTCAAGGGCCCGGATGACATCGGCGCGGCGATTCATACGAATCTCTCGCATTCGCGGAACTCTATCGATCTGGCTACTCAAGACCGCACGGTGCGTTTGAGATTGGGGGACACGGATTCGGAAGTGGTGGTGGAGGATCCGGGGGTCGCGGGGGCGGCGGGGCGTTGCGATCGTCGCATCTTATCGTGGTGTTCCGGCCCCGGCCTCCTCGGCAACGGTCTCGGCCCGGTCCGCCATCGAGCCTGTCTCGACCCCGATCGCCAGACACGCCGAACAGCCGGTCGTTGCCGTCGCCACCGAGGAGTGTATCCCTACCCGGCCCCCCGCACAGGACATCGTTGCCGGCGAGTCCCCGAATTATATCGTTTCCCGCCAATCCGAGGATGACATCCCTGCCCAGAGTGCCTCGCATCGTGTCCGGGCCCGCGGTTCCCAGGATCGTGGCCGGCCGGCCGCCACACCTAGGCGGCCGCTGGGGTTGCTCGTCCGTCAACAGGTAGCGCGCGAGTGCGAAATCCAAGTCCTCGCTGGCATCGGATTGCCCGGCGGTGACTACCTTGGCGTCGGTTTGCAGAGCGAGGCCGACAAAGCTGAGTGGGGAGGTAGTACTGGCGAAGTCGGTGCGTACGACACCGCCGATGCCGAAGCTCGCATCCAGGCTCCCGTTCGCCAGGTAACGCGCCAAAGCCACATCAAATCGCCCGGCGGCGCCGGCGTTGGACCGCCCCGCCGCGACCAGCTTGCCGTCGGGCTGCTGGACTAATTCGTCGGCGACGTCTTCGCTATTGCCGCTGAAGTTGGTGACCACGCGCCCGCCGACGCCGAAGCTCGTGTCCAGGCTCCCGTCCGGGTTGTAACGCGCCAGGGTGAAATCCGGAGCGCCGGTGGCGCTGGAGTCCCCTGCCGCCACCAGCTTGCCATCGGGCTGCCGCACCAGGGCACGAACAGCCACTGTCCTGCCGAACGGGGTGACGAACGGGGTGACCACCCCTCCCCCGACGCCGAAGCTCGTGTCGAAGCTGCCATCCGAGTTGTAGCGCACCAGGGCGAAAGCAGCATTGCTGAACCCAGCCGCGACCAGCCGGCCGTCGGGCTGCTGGACCAGGGCCAAAGCCCCGTCGTCGCTGTCGGCGCCGAAGAAGGTGAGCAAGCGCCCGCCGAAGCCGAAGCCCGTGTCCAGGCTCCCATCCGGGTTGTATCGCGCCAGGGCGAAATCCCTGGGGGAGTCGCTACCGCCGATACGGGTCAGTCCCGCCGCGACCAGCTTGCCGTCGGGTTGCTTGATCAAGGCTTCGACTCGCTCCTCGCCGCCGCCAAACCCGGTGAGGACCCGCCCGGCGGAACCGAAGCTCGTGTCCAGGCTCCCATCCGGGTGGTAACGCGCCAGGGCGAAATCCAGGTCTCCCGTGATATTAGAACCCCCGGCGGCGACCAGTTTCCCGTCGGCCTGCTGGACCAGGGAAATGATAAAAGTCTTGGCCGCCGAAGGCGGTGAGCACAAGCCCACCGGCGCCGAAGCTCGAATCGAGGCTCCCGTCCGGATTGTATCGCGCCAGTGCGAAATCATTAGAAGAAGGGTCGCTGGCATTGGAGAACCCACCCGCGACCAACTTGCCGTCCGACTGCACGAGCAGGGCAATGGCTCCTTCGAAACCATTGAGCAGGGCAATGGCTCCTTCGAAACGACCGAAATGGGTTAGGACGCGCCCATCGGCATCGAAGCTCGGATCGAAATCCCCGGGCGCGGCCAGGGCCGGAAAGGGCGGGCCGAGTAACAACGCGATCACGAGTAGACAGCCAAAAGGTGCGAAGGGCTGAAATGTAGTGGGCAGGCTACGCTGCCCGTCGCGTCGGTTTGTCCTCATGGAGTGCCTCCGTACCGCAATGTCCTACTGCGTCGGGCCGTGATCGAACGGGCCCGACCCCAAAGCCCTATGCGAACAGGCTGCCCAGGGTCGGTTTGACGCTGATGGCCGTGACCTTGGCGTCGGCCTCGGCGCGGCAGTTGGCGCTCGCGTCGCCAGTCTGTTCGGCCACCGCCGACAGTCCCACCCAGACGCGGGTGGGTCCAGGCTTCAAGATGGTCAGGATTTTCTTGCTGGCCTTCAGGACTTCGCCTTGTTCGGGCACGCGCTGATCGCCCAGGCCGTCCTGCAGTGTCTCGCTGATCCTGGCCGACTTGTCACCGATATGGAGATCCAATACCGCGCTCGATTTCCCGGCGCCATCGGCCACCCGTACGCCGGCCCGGTATTCGTATTCGATCACGACGTAGAAACGCCCGGTCTTCTTGCTGCGTACTTGGAACTCGTGGCCCAGGGTCGAGGAGGCCTGTCCCCGGCCGGCACCGTTCAGCACCGCCTCCACCCGCATGCGGCCGCTCTTGGCATCTTCGTCATGGGCCACCGAGGCCTGCTCGCTGCTCGCCTCGGCGCTGCCTTCGGCGATGGTGAGCTTGGGGGGACGTGCGGTCAGGGTCTGGGCATCCAGGTACATCACGAGCGCCATGATCGAAAACGCCGCGAGAAAGAAAGCGACGAGGAACACAATGAACATCGAGACCTCCGGTCGGCACTCCGGCGCCGGCCACGGATGCGGACTGGCTTTGTTGTTATGAGATGGAACCCACGGGCCACATTACCATAGGAAGTGCGGGTTTCCAATCCACCCCGGATGCGGTCGGGTCGCAGGGGTTACGAGATCGATCGGGCCTCGAGCCCCAACGTCCGATAGCGCCCCAAGGTCTGGCCGTCCGTGACGACCGCGGTGCCGGCCCGCTCCGGGATCAGATAACGGGCGGCGACGCGCCGCAGGTCTTCCACGCCGACCTCGAGCACGCGCTGCCGGAGGCGCCGGCGGAGCTCGGGCGTGCGGCCGTTCAGCGCGGACACGAAGGTCTTGATGGCCTCCCCGGCGGGTGAGCTGGGCCGATCGAGCGCCCCGATGATGCCCAGGATGGCTTCCTCCAGTTGCTCGGGTGCATGCCGGTGCTCGACGAGCCAGGAGAGCGACGCATCGAAGTCGTCCAGGGTCTCCCCGAGCCGAGGGTCCCGGTACGAGTAGAACCGGAATGCCCCGGTGTCGCCGTCATAGCCCGCCCCGGACCCGTAGGCGCCGCCTTGTTCGCGGATGGCGCGGTGCAGATAGCCGTTTTGCAGGAAGCGCCCTAAGACCGACAGGGGAGCGGCGTCGGGATGGTCGACGGAGACCGTGGGGTAGGCGCGCGCGCAGAAGCTGGTCTCGGTGCTCGTGAGCCAGGCCTCGTGGACCCGCTGCACCGTAGCCGGCCCGGTTGGGATCGACGATGGCGCCTTGTCCCTATAAGATTTATTCAGGGGCCCGAGGCTCGCGATGGCCGCTACGGCACCCGCGATGTCGTCGTGATAGCGGCCCTCGCTGACGACCAGGAGGCGCCGTGGGGCGCTCTGGACGCACTCGTGCAGCGCCGCGAGCGACTCTCCGAGCTCGGTCAGGCGGGCCTCATCACAGAGCCCCTGGTCCAAGGCCTTGAGTGCCTGAAGTGCCGGCAGACCGTCCCAGCGCTGGGACAGCGCCGCGGCCGGTCCGATGCCGGCGCTGGCGGCCGCCATCGCCAGCGCGTGGCCGTGATCGGTGACCGAGGACTCGCGGCCGGCGCGCATCTGGGCGACGAGATCACGCAGTCGGTCCAGCTCGTCGAAGCGTGCCCGTGAAAAGGTCTCGGCCAGGAGCTGTGCCAGGGCCGCCTGGTTGCGCGCCAGGCAGTTCGCGGACAGCCGGAACAGGAGTCCGGCGGACCGGAGATCATCGACACTGGCCCTTACCGAGCACTGCGCGCCCACCCCACCGCTGACCGCCGCCTGCCGCGCCTGGGCCTCCCGGTAATCCCGCTCCCCGCAGCCGACCTCGCAGAGGCAGCTTGCATAGAGGCGCAGGCGCTCCAGATCGGGTGGCGCCAGCGCCGGGACCTCGACGCATAGATCGAGGTATACGATCCCGTTGGTGCCCCGGTCGAACCAGGTCACGGGGAGACCGGCTATCTCGCTGTCGCGCGAGGTCGGGACACGGATGTCGGACGGCACGTCGGCGATGCCAACGCGCGGGAGCAGGTTGGCGTCCTCCGGGCTGCCCTGCCGCGCCGCGAGCGCGGCGCTCTCTGCCATGATGCGCTCGAGATCGGACTCTTGCAGCGCCGAGCGGATCTCGGCCAGGCGCTCGCGAGTGGCCCTTGCCTGGCGGGCGTAGAGGCCGGTATCCGGCGTCATGACCACGCGCACTCGATGGGGGTTGTCCAAGAGCCAGCGGCGCGCCAGGCCCGGCACGAAACCCGGGTCGCGAGCCCCGATCCGCAGGTCTTCGATGACCGCATCGAGGTCGAGGGCCGCGATCGGATCGCCGCCATGCATGGCCATGGGGATGGCGCTGCTCAAGAGCTGCAGTCCGTAGGGGTAGCTGCCGCCCGAGACCTCGCGCTGATCCAACTCCATCTGGTGGAGCACGGAGTCCACCAATTCCTGATCGATACCCTGTTCCGCCACCTCCCGGATCACGCCCATACACAGCCCTTCGACCTCCTCTGCCCGCTCCGGGTTTGACCCTTCCAGACCACACACGAATACCGCCTCGCGGTGGCCGGTATCGAGGCCGCACAGCTCCGAAGGTGCAGCCCCGAGCGCGGTGGTCTCCAGCGCGTGACGCAGGGGGGCGGCGCTGTTGTTGAGGAGCACCCCGCACAGGAGGTGCATTTCGAGCATCGAGCGGAGGTCCTGGGTCCTGCCGAGCAGCCAGCCGAGCACGATGTGGGTGCGGTCTTCCGTGTCCTCGAGATCCGAGAGGGTATAGGGCAGGGTGATCCCGCGCGGCGAGGTATAACGCCGTTCGTCCCTGATCGCATCGTCCAGCGGCCGGGCCTCGAACCGCCGGAGCGCCCACTCGTCGAACTTCGCCTGGTGCTCGCGCGGATCAAAGTCGCCGTAAGTGCCGAAGCAGGCGTTCGACGGATGGTAGTGCCGGCGGTGGAACGCACGCAACGATTCGACCGTGAGCTTGGGGATCTCCTCCGGGTCGCCGCCGCTGTTATGGTGGTAGGTCGTGGTGGGATACAGCTCGGCGGCCAACGCGTGCCAGAGGCGCGCTGCGGGCGAGCTGAGCGCGCCCCGCATCTCGTTGTAAACCACGCCCTTGTAGACCAGCGCGCTGTCGGGGTCGCCGGGCACCGCGAGCTCCAGGCGATGGCCCTCCTGCGCGAAATCGAGCGCACTCAAACGGGGGAAGAACACGGCGTCGAGGTAGACCTGCAGCAGGTTGTCGAAGTCCTTGTGGTTCTGGCTCGCGAATACATAGGCGGTCCAGTCGCTTCCGGTGAAGGCGTTCATGAAGGTGTTCAGCGAGCGCCGGGTCATGAGGAAAAACGGGTCTCGCACCGGGAAGCGCTCGCTGCCGCAGAGCACGGTGTGCTCCAGGATGTGCGCGACGCCGGTCGAGTCCTCTGGGACGGTCCGAAACGCCAGCAGGAAGGCGTTGTTGTCGTCGTTGGCGGCCAGGTGCAGGTGTCGCGCCCCGGTTCCGGCATGTCGGTATTCCTGGGCCTCCAGGTTGAGCGACGGGATGCGGTAGCTGCGTAGGTGTTCAAACATGGGTTTGCTCCAGATAACGTTCGGCATCCAGGGCGGCCATGCAGCCCGAGCCGGCCGAGGTCACCGCCTGGCGATAGATGGGGTCGCTCACATCGCCGGCCGCGAAGACGCCCGCGACGCTGGTCGCCGTCGCCAAACCGCCGACCCCCGATTGGACCACGATGTAACCCCCTTGCATCTCGATCTGCCCCTCGAACACGGCGGTATTGGGCTGGTGTCCGATGGCGATGAAGACACCGCGGGCCTCGATGACCTTCGTCTCAAGTACCTTGGCCTCTATGGCTTGGGCGGTGCCGCCGGCCGCCGGTTTCACCCGCACCCCGGTGACCCCGTGCTCGTCTCCCAGGACCTCGTCCAGCACTTGATTCCATTCGATGGATACGTTCCCCGTCGCGGTCTTTTCCAGTAGGCGGTTGGCCAGGATCTTCTCCCCGCGGAAGCGGTCGCGGCGATGCACCACGGTCACATGCGAGGCGATATGCGAGAGGTACAGGGCGTCCTCGATGGCGGTGTTCCCTCCACCGACCACCACGACCCGCTCGCTTTTATAGAAAAACCCATCGCAGGTCGCGCAGGCCGAGACCCCGCGACCGCGGTAGGCGGTCTCGGAAGGCAGCCCGAGGTACTTCGCCGAGGCGCCGGTGGCGATGATAAGGGCATCGCAAGTATAGCTGCCGACGTCGCCCGTGAGCACGAAGGGATGGCGGTTGAGATCGGCCCGGGCGATGTGGTCGGAGACGATGTCCGTCCCGAAGCGCTCGGCGTGGCGCCGCATGCGCTCCATGAGGTCGGGGCCCTGTAGACCCTCCGCGTCCCCCGGCCAGTTGTCGACATCGGTCGTGGTGGCGAGTTGCCCGCCCGGTTCGATCCCTGTCACCAGCACGGGGTCCAGCGCCGCGCGCGCGCCATAGACGGCCGCCGTGTAGCCGGCGGGGCCGGAGCCGAGGATCAGCAACCGGCAATGTCTTTGAGAGGGCAGGGCTGGCAAGGACGGACCTCGTCTCGACACGAGACTCTGGTAAGCGCCCCGACGGGCGGGTCGCTCGTCAGGGGTGAAGGCGAATCTTGCCTGAGCCGGATGCCGTGATCAACGCCGAGCCTGCCATCGGACCGTCATTGGACGATCCGATACGGCACCTGGAAGGTGGCGCGGATATAGATCTTATGGTCGCGGCGGAGAGGGCCCTGCGAACGTGCTGCTCAGGTCTTGCTCCTTGCGAGACGGCGGTAGACCAGCCAGGCCGCAACCAACGCCGCGAGGAGCACGCCGATCAGCGGGCCGATCATCGTGGGCAACCCTCCCGATTGCCCGACCCGCAAGGGGATCCTAACCTGGCCCCGGCCGGCTCCCTTATCGAAGTCCACCAGGACGGTATACTCTCCGGGTTCGTCCAGCCCCACGTCGGCCTCCACGACCCCGGTCGGATAGATCTTCGAAGGGACATCCAGGAGGGGACTTTTGGGGACCGATGCCTGTGGGTCATCATCGTCCTCTCGCACAACGCGCAGGGCGACGGGCCGGGTCCTGGCCTGGGGGTTCATGAGGTCCAAGGTCAAGTGCGTCGGGCCGGTGGCGGGGAGGTCCTGGCAGAACTGCACGGGCGGCTCGGCCTCACCGGGTATCCCGTCCTCCGGGGAGACCCGCGCGTAAGCGGTGAAGTGCACGTCGTAGCCGTCGTTGGAGACGACGCAGGTGATGGGGCCACGGTCCTCCTGCTGCTGCGGTTGGTCGTCGGGCTCGCTCCCGTACCCGATCCCGGGCTGGGCCAGCAGACCCAGGACGAGGCCCATGCATCGTGCGGCCTTGTGCAAGGGCCTTATGCGCCGATTCGGCATCTCGCTGAGTCTCCGCCTAACCCTGTAGGCCTCCGTCCGCCGCGGGCTCGGTGCCCCTCCCGCGTCGGCCGGTCACGGCCAGGATTGCCATACCGATCTCCGGGACGATTGGGTAGTCAAGGACTTACCTCGGTCCGGCCTGCATGAGGGATCGCCCTTGTGAGGCGGGGATCTTGCCCCACCCCCGCCCCCGGATCAAGGGGGGCCGGCGGGCCTCGTGGTGCCGATCGACTCCCGCTAGTCCGCATTTCTCACCACGGCCCATAGTGAGGAATGCGCGCTAGTAGCCACCTGCGCGCGTACCTGGAAGATATCCAGTCCTCCTCGTCGTGCGGGCCGCCGTCGATCTCCCCCACGCCCGCGTCCATTACTGGGTGTTGCCCGCCGTCGAGGCCGGGCGCATCGACGGGGCCTAGCGTTCCATGATCCTTCAGGCACGGTGCATGACACGTGCTGGCTAGACACTGCCCCAGCGTGACCGTCCGGGCGAGGCCCACGGCCGCCCGCTCGATGGGTCCCCGCCCCGGGGCGACGGCTCAGAACTGAAACGTGATTTGGGTATAGAGGTAATTGGAATCCCCCTTGTCGGCGGGGGCGTTGGGAGCGTCTTCCGCGAACTCGCCTTTGATGAGGTAGGCCCAGCCGGCTTCCAGTATCAGGTTCCTGGGGATGGCGCTCCATTGCACGCTCGCCTCGAGCTGGTGACCGATGAAGGTCCCCGATTGCCCGGTCCGATCGCGAACGCCGCTCGCCGTCCAGGCGTCGGTCGAGGAGGCGAGCCAGAAGAGGCGATGGGCGATGAACGCGGACACCGCGTCGGCGGGTCTGACGAAGAGCCGATAGCCCGGTGTGTTGATGTTGCTGCGCGCGAACGCCCCCCAGATCCCGGTCGGACCGTATTCCCAGCGCCGCGCCCCGAACAGCGTGTCAAAGCGCTCGTTGTCGTCGTCGTCGGGGTCTCTGTCGCCGCTCGCGTAATCGTACTGCACGAGAAAACGCGGAGACCACGGCAGATCGAAGGTATAGCCGATCTGGCCGTGCTGCTGGTGCGCGAAGTGGTCGAGGTCCATGGTGTCCGTCGCCGCGGCCGTGGCGCGCGACTGGCCGAACTGGAAGATGGACTCGAGCTCGTAGTCGATCCGGCCCTTCGCGGGATCCCGGAAGATCCGGAACCCCGGCGTGTAGAGTTGCCGGTCGCTGGTCTCGAGATCCTCATCGTCGTCCTCGTGCAGGTAAAGAAAGTAGACCTCGCCCTTGGCGTCCATGGCGAGCGAATCGTGGCGGAAGAAGAGACCCCCGAAATGCGATTCGAGGTCCTCTTCGTCGAAGCGGGTCTCGCCGCTCGCAAGGGCATTGAAGGTGTCGGGCAGCCGGATCACCGGCAGCACGAGGAAGCCCCGTGCCTGCCACCGGCCGGGGCTTTCAAGGCGAGCGTCCAGGCCCGTGAAGGAATTGATCGTGTTTCGAAAGCTGTTGCGCGCCACGAGCCGACGGTTGCCGAGGTCGATGGTCTGCCGTCCGCCTATGATCTCCATGCCGAGGCGGGCGTCCGAGGGGGCCTTCTGTGACCATGCGAGATAGGCCTGGAGGAGCTCGGCCGTGTCCACCTGGGTGGTATTGACCGGCGTCCCCCGGTCGTCGAGCGCGAGCCGGCTGTCCATGAACTCGCCGCCCACGCGCCAGGCGCGATGGCGCGCTTCCAGGAACGCGAGGGTGCGGAAGGCGACGACTTGATCCCCGCCTGTGCCGTCCGCCCGGAACTGGTTATCGACGGTTTCATAGCGGCTGCGGTGTTCGAAGGACAGGTGCAGCCACGAGGGCAGGCCCAGGGCATCGTGCAGGCGCGAGGGCGAGGGGGTCTTGTTCTGTGCCTGTGCGGCAGGGATCGACAGGAGCAAGGGTAAAACGAGGACGAGGATTCTTCTCATGATCCACCCCCCGATCCCACAGCGACCGCGCATTCCGGCGCACGCGCCTGGTGTCCTTGGACCTCGACCCGGTAAATCCCGGTCCTCGAACACGGTGGCTGCTACCGAGGTCCCCGCCCGGGGCAAGCGGGTGGCATCCGCTCTTGAGGAGGACATGAAGCGCGCTTCGTCGGCGGCGGGCAGCGGCTCCCCGACCAGTAGCCCGAGAGAGGTCGATAGGGCCGCCGGGGCCTTGTTGTCATGGAGCATCGCAATCCCCCTATCATTATGTGTACTCATGTCACATGCCGGGCTTTCCCACGGTTACTAAAGACTTTATACTTTCAATAGGATTAGGAAAATATGTACGATAAAACCTATGGAGGGTGCCCGTGAGCGAGCTCGCTGAGGCACTGGGTCACGCCGCAAGGCTGCTGGCGGCGTTCGACCCGGGGGTCTGGGAGATCGTGTTCCTGTCCCTCGAGGTCAGTTGCCTGGCGGTGGTGCTGGCCGCGCTGTGCGGCTTCCCGCTCGGGGCGGGGCTCGCGCTCTACACCTTTCCCGGGCGACGGGCCGTGGTCATCCTGGCCAACGCCCTCATGGGGCTGCCTCCCGTCGTTGTCGGCCTCACGGTGTATCTGTTGCTATCTCGCAGCGGACCGTTGGGTGATCTCGGGCTCTTGTTCACGCCGGTCGCCATGGTCATCGCCCAATGGGTGCTCGTGACCCCCATCATCACGGCCTTGACCCGCCAGGTCATTGAAGATTTGTGGGAGGAATACGAAGACGAGCTGCGGTCCCTGGGCTCGACCCGCGTCCAGGCCATCGGCACCTTGCTGTGGGAAGGGCGCTACCGGCTCATGACCGCGGTGCTCGCGGGCTTCGGGCGCGCCATCGCGGAGGTCGGGGCGGTGCTCATCGTGGGCGGGAATATCGCGCATGCCACGAGAGTCATGACCACCGCCATCGCGCTCGAGACCGCCAAGGGTGAGCTGGCCCTGGCGCTCGGCCTCGGCGCGGTGCTTGTTACCTTGGCCTTGTTGATCAATGCCGTCGCTTATCTCACCCGCGACTTGGCCCGCGCTTGAGCCGACGCTCAGCGTGCCGCGAGGCGTGTCTCGGGGGGCCTCGATCCTGCCGCTCCGGCTCGAAGGGGTGAGCTACGCGCCTGACGGGCACACCCTTCTGCACGCGATCTCGCTCACGCTCGCGGGCGATGCGGCCACCGTGGTGCTCGGCCCGAACGGGGCCGGTAAGAGCCTGCTCCTGCGCCTCTGCCACGGCCTCATCCCGCCGAGCACGGGTCGTATTTTGTGGGCCGGGGACGCTTCCAAAGGACAGGCGATGGTGTTTCAGCGACCGGTGATGTTGCGCCGATCGGTCGCGGCCAACCTGGCCTATCCCTTACGCTGGTTCAGGTTGGCACGCGAGGAACGCGAGCGGCGTGTGGCCGAGGCGCTGGCCATGGCCGGCCTCACGCCGCTCGCCGCTCGCCATGCCCGATCGCTGTCCGGCGGCGAGCAGCAACGATTGGCCCTGGCGCGTGCCTGGGTGCGCCGGCCCGAGGTGCTGTTCCTCGACGAGCCGACCGCCAACCTCGATCCGGCCGCCACCCGCCAGGTGGAGGCGATCGTGAAGACGTTCCGGGACAACGGGACCAAGGTGGTCATGACCACCCACGACCTCGGGCAGGCCCGGCGGCTGGCCGAGGAGGTGCTGTTCCTCCACCGCGGTCGGCTTTTAGAGGACGCCCAGGCGGAGCGCTTCTTCGCGGGCCCGGCCACCGCGGAGGCATGCGCCTTCGTGCAGGGAGAGCTTTTGTGGTGAGGGGGCCCCCCACCCAAACCTCCCCCGCTACGCAGGGGAGGGAACCGGAAAACCCCCACCCGCGCTGCGCACGGGGAGCGGCAACCTCCCTCCCCTGTCCGTGCTTTTTGCGGACGGGGGAGGGCGGGGTGGGGGTCCGGGGGCGGCGCATCCTGACCACACCACCCGAACATCACAGTTAACGGGGAAAGCCATGCATTATTCGAAAACCAAAAACTGGATACCGGCGCTGATCCTGTGGCTCGGCGTATTCGCATCGGCGAGCGCGCCGGAGCGCTTCATCACACTCTCCTCGACCACCTCGACCCAGGCCTCGGGCCTGTTCGATTACCTCCTGCCCACGTTCACCGAAAAGACCGGGGTCGAGGTACGGGTGGTGGCGGTGGGCACCGGCCAGGCCTTGAAGCTCGGGGAAAAGGGCGATGCCGATGCGCTGCTCGTGCACGACCCCGCGGGCGAGCAGAGGTTCGTGAAGCAGGGCTACGGCCTCGATCGGCGCCTGGTCATGTACAACGACTTCGTGATCGTGGGGCCGGACGCCGATCCCGCGCATATCAAGGGCGGTCGCCACGCCGTCGCGGCCTTCAAGGCCATCGCGGAAGGGAAGGCTACGTTCCTGTCACGCGGGGATGACAGCGGTACACACCGCCAAGAGCTGCGCTTGTGGCAGGCCGCCGGCGTCGATGTCAGATCGGCCTCCGGGACCTGGTACAAGGAGCTCGGGGCCGGGATGGGGGCGGCCCTCAACACCGCCGCCGGGCTCGACGGCTACACGATGGCGGACCGCGCCACCTGGCTGTCCTTCAAGAACCGCGCGCGCCTCATGCTGCTGGTCGAAGGCGACGCGAAGCTCTACAACCAATACAGCGTGATCCTCGTCAATCCCGATCGGCACCCCGAGGTCAAGGCGGACGACGCCCGCGGCTTCATGGATTGGCTGACCTCGCCCGCCGGACAGCAGGCGATCGGGTCTTTCACCGTCGAGGGTCAGACGCTGTTTCACCCCAACGCGGCCAGCGGCGGCGATTGACGCGAAGTGGACTTGCACCTCGAGGTCCGCTGGCGGCTCGGAGGGAGCGATGCGAAGGACATCGAGCCCGCGCTCTTCGAGTTGCTGGAGGGCATCGAGCAGGGCGGCTCGATACGGGTCGCCGCGACCCGCTGCCGGCTGTCCTACCGCTACGCGTGGGGACTCGTGCAGCAGTGGGGGCGTCTTTTGGGCGCGCCGCTGTGCGTGCTCGAACGCGGTCGAGGGGCGCGCCTCACGGCCCTGGGTGAGGGCCTCCTGTGGGGCCGGCGGCGCATCACGGCTAGCCTCTCGCCGATGCTCGAGGGCCTGGCCTCGAGCCTCTGCGCCGAGTTGCGTGCCGCCACCACCCTGCCGACCGATCCGCCCCTCAGGATCTTCGCGAGCCATGGGCTCGCCATCTCCGCCCTTCGCGATCTCATGCGCGCCCGTGGCGGAGTCGTGGTGGACCTCCAGTTCCGAGGTAGCCTGGAGAGCCTGCGCTTGCTGCACGCCGGTCGCTGTGATCTCGCCGGATTCCATATCACCGGTGGCCCACTGGGACAGCGCCTGGCACCGCGTTATCAGCGCTGGTTGCGGCCCGAGGCCCAGGTCCTGATCCACGTCGTCCACCGCCAACAGGGCCTCATCACCGCCCAGCAGCCGGCGCGGCCCATCCGCTCGCTGCGCGATCTCGCCGCGGGCCCGCTGCGTTTTGTGAACCGTCAGGCCGGATCGGGGACACGGCTCCTCTTCGACGCCCTCATCGAAGAGGCCGGCGTGCGGCCCGAGGAGATCCAGGGCTACGACACCGAGGAGTTCACCCACCTGGCCGTCGCGGCGCTCATCGCAAGCGGCGCGGCCGACTGCGGCTTCGGGATCCAGGCCGCCGCACACCAGTTCGGCCTGCCCTTCCTCCCCGTGACCCGCGAGCGCTACTGCTTCGCGCTAGCCCGCGACACCCTGGCGAGCCCCGCGGTCACCGAGCTCATCGCGCTGCTGAAATCCCCGCTGTTCCGGGAACGTGCCGCGGGCCTGGCGGGCTACGACGCGCGGGAGTCCGGGACCCTATTGCCGGTGGAGTCACTGATCCGGACCGACTAACGTTAGCAGCCGCAGGGTGATCGGTTTCCCTGGACCGGAACATGCTGTCGATCCCGGGATTCAGTCCGCGCCGCGCATGCTGGGCGGGTCGGTCGGCGAAGAGCGCCAACCAAGCGCGCTCGCCGTGGTCGGGTAAAATAAATCATCCAAGGCCAGTGCCCATTCGTACTCAGGCCCTATCGCGGAGACCATGACCGCACCGCACTACCCGCCTGCCGTCAAGCTCGTAGAGGTCGGTCCCCGCGACGGCTTGCAAAACGAGCCTCGGTTCCTCGACACGGCGACCAAGGTGGAGCTCATCCGGCGCCTGGCCGAGAGCGGGCTCCCGGTCATCGAGGTGGCGAGCTTCGTCCACCCCGAGGCCGTGCCCCAGCTCGCCGATGCCGGAGCGGTGTGCGGACTTCTGAAACCGCGTCCCGGTGTCCGTTACACGGCGCTGGTCCCTAACCTCCAAGGCTTGGAGCGCGCCCTCGCCGCGGGGGTGGGGGCCATAGCGGTGTTCACGGCCGCCTCGGAAACCTTCAACCGGAAGAACATCCGCTGCGGGATCGAGCAATCGCTTCGGCGCATCGCACCGGTCGTCGAGCGCGCGCGGGCCGCCGGCCTGCCGGTAAGGGCCTATATTTCCTGTGTGCTCGGCTGTCCTTACGAAGGATCTGTCTCCCCCGAACGCGTGGCCTCGCTCGCCGGACGACTGCACGAGCTGGGCTGCGAGGAAATCGCGCTCGGCGACACCATTGGGGCCGGCACGCCGCTCGCCGCCTGCCGGGTGGTCGAGGCGACCGCTCACCGCGTCGCGCTCGGGCGCATCGCCGTGCACTTCCACGACACCCGCGGCCAGGCGC
>JALZID010000312.1 GCA_030860485.1 Pseudomonadota bacterium
TCTTCACCGAGTTGCCCAAGGCCCAGACCCCCGAACAGATCGAGGCGCTGTTGCCGTTCCACGCCAAAACGCAAGAGCTTACGCCGACACCGCCCTGAACAGCCGGGTGGGGTTAATAGACCGCTTATGGAGCATCATGGGTTGGAGTTCTTCCGGGGGGGTAGCAAGCCCGCGTAGGGCGGAAGCCCCGCAGGGGTGTTCCGCCGAATGAATGAAAGGTGATAAGGCTCACCGATGCCGGATTACCGCCGTTACTGTGTGCCGGGAGGCACTTACTTTTTCACCATCAATCTATTAGAGCGCCGGGATGACTTGTTGGTGCGGCATATCGAACTATTGCGAGGGGCAGTGAAGTGCACGCGAGCCGACCGGCCATTCCATATCGATGCTTGGGTCGTGCTTCCCGATGACATGCATTGCGTGATTACCCTACCACCGGGCGATGATGACTTTTCCAATCGCATTAAGGCAATTAAAATTCGTTTTGGTACAGGCGCTGCCGCCAACGGAAGGGCGTTCATCGATACGAATGGCGAAGGGTGAACGTGGCATCTGGTAACGACGTTTTTTTGGGAGCATGCTATTCGGGACGAGGGAGATTATGCGTGCCATGTGGACTACGTGCACTTCAACCCGGTCAAACATGGCTACGTGTCGGTGGTTGCGCACTGGCCCCATTCGACATTTCATCGGTGGGTGAAGGCAGGTGCCTATCCACGCGATTAGGGTGGCGAGGGTGCGTTGGATGTTGCCGCCGGCGAGCGTAGACGATGATGTGGTGACGTGTCATTCGGCGGAACGCCCCTGCGGGGCTTCCGCCCTACGCGGGCTGGCCCCGTGCCCGGAGCGAATTAGGACGCCCGTCCAGGCAGTGTTTCCTGACGGTCGGACTGCTGCCCCTTTGCACAACTCCCTCACCATCAAGGCCGCGCCGGCCCCGCCGACTGTCCCGCCGTCGTATACCACGGTGCCGAGGCCGCCTCCCTCACCCTCCTACCGTCCCGCCGCTTATCACGCGGCAAGATCGGAGCCCAGACGTTCGCAAGATATTGATGCGATGTGTGGTAGACTTTGCCAGTGAAGCCGCCGCCGTCCTAGCAATACGACGGCTCGGCTTTGAATTTCATACTAGCCCGTCAACCGCTGCAGTTTTAGGCTATTGAACAATGAAGCAAATCTCCGTTGCTGAGATCCTTCTTCCTGTGCAGGAGCGTATCCGCCTTGTCGAGCTCATCTGGGAAAGCATCGCAGCCGTTCCGGAAGCTGTCGAAGTCACACCGGAAATAAAGGCGGAGCTCGAAGAGCGTCTGAAGGAGTTCGAAGCCAATCCCGAAGCCGGTTACTCGTGGGAGCAACTGAAGTCACACCTGCGAAACGGCACATGGCGTTCCGGCTAACGTTTTCTGCTCGGGCATTGCATGAAATGGGCGAAGCGCATGACTGGTACGAAATGCGAAGCCCTGGCCTTGGGGAAGAGTTTCTGTATTCAGAGGTCATCACGGGTGTCCGTCGCGCGTTACTACGGCGATTTCCGTATGGCGCGTTCTCCGCGGTTCGAAGCGATCTGGTGCATGTCTTGGCGGTACCCACGTAGCCTCGCCCCATCAGAATGCTGTAGCGCAGCTGCCGGATGACGTCGCGGACCTGATCGACCAGCCTGGGCTGCGCCCCTTGCGGGGGGCGGATTCTGATCTCTGTCCCTCTGCCGTGTTGCCTGACGGTCGGACTCCCACCTTTCATAACTCCTTCGTCATCAAGGCTCTGCTGGACCTGCCAGTAGCCCGTCGCCGTGTAGCACGGTGCCGCGCTGGCCGTCCCAGCCGCCCAAGGTCTCCCCACCTTCCACCCCCCACCACCGAGTCGAAGCCCTATCCTAAGTCATTGATGCAACGTGTGCTATACTTCCTGGCAGGTCAGCTGCCGTCTAGCAACACGACGGATCGGCCTTCTACATCATGCTAGCTCTCAGGAGGCGACACGGAACCGGTGAAGTGGCCCGATAGCTCATCTACGCCGTATTGAAGGTGTGACTTTGAGAGACGACCAACCCCCGCTCGATGCAGAGAAAATAGCCTCTGAGCACCTCAAGCACGTTTTTCTTCAGCCCCCGGGACTCGGAGTCTTCCCCCCAGCCGAAGCACACTGCTTGTTGGGGCGCGGGGCTCTGGAAAACAATGCTACTTCGAACGGCACGCCATAATGAGAATTTCGTCGCAATATATGGCGATCTTAGAAAGATCTTGAACGGCGTCTCCGCTGACACTGGTGCTGGCGGGTTGTCGTTCCATCAGATTTCCCCGAGCGAGGAGGGTTATCTACAAGACAAGACAGCGGCACTTCTCGCTCTCTGGCTAGCCCAGGAATCACGCAATCGACAGTTGGTATTCTCACCAGCACGTTTAGCCAAGACACTGCCATCCGCGGTGAGAACCCACATGCCAATGGACGGGGAGATGGTGGACTGGCTGGAAGAACAGCTACCGGCCCTGGAGCCTGGGATTTTCCGTCGGAAACCAAATCTACAATTTCTGTACGGGTTAATTGATGACCTAGCCGCGGAGGTACATGCAGCATCTGGAAAGGATCTTGTACTGCTGCTCGATAGGGCTGAGGAAGTGCCGGTTTTCTGTCTTGTCCCAGTACTACATCTCTTGGATCAGAATCATCCTTTTCGCGTCGTCGTGGCGTGCCGGCCTGGAATTTTGGGGCCTGCCCCTAATGTTCATCCCTCATTACCACGAGCTGGAGATCACTACGATGTTCGCCAGCTTGGCTATGCCCCTTATTCGAGTGAGTGGAAGGACTTTCAACGTGACGTTCTGAATGCGTGGATTCCAAACTCCGCAAAAGGCTTTGCCAGGCAGCACGCTGGACACAATGCTTCTCCTATCGAGAGACTCCATTAGGTGCGTCCTTGAGTTGGTATACAACTCTGTCGATGAACAAAGTAAATATAACCAGGAGCGATCGAGCAGAGCCATTAGCAACCTGCAAGCGATGCTTCTAAATGCAGCGCAAGGATCCCTTCGCATGTTTAACGACGATATCGGCAGCATTCCGCGAGCAATTCGACGCGCCGACGGCTATAGACTGCCCGTGCTTCTGACAATACGCGGCGGCGAAACGCCCTGCGGGATGATGGGCCAGTCGTCATTTTCCCTTTTGGCCCCAAACCCATGTCTCTATCCATTGCTCTCTCTTTGCGGGACTGGGACATTGGCGAGGCTTGGGCGGTGTATCCGGTCCCTGAAAGATTTAGCGCGAGCTATTCTCAGGGAATCGGGGACCTTTATGTTTATCGCCATGAAAAGACGTTACTCCGTGAGTCTGTTGCTTCTAATGTTGGCAACTGAGCCCGGGAACCCCGTAGCGTAGAACGCCGAAGCAAGGGCAGGGTGCGCTGTGCGCACGCGGAATGGCTTGGATGTTTCCGACCGGTTACGGTGATTCTAACGCTCCGTCGGCGTGCGCACCGCAAACGGGCCGGTGCACACCCTACGACTTGCCGTTATTCAACCGGCGTAGGATGTGGTCGACGATGGGAACCGCATCCTAGGCGGGCTGTGAACCAAGGCCTGAAGAGGGTGGTGCGGGAAATCCGCACGCTACGTTCTGCCGGAGGCCGGTGACCCCCCTCCGGCGCACCGGTGGCCGCCGGGTAACCGGTGTCCGTACCGCGGAGGGCCCAGGAGTTCAGTCGTATAGAGAATGTAGTCCGAGGTAATGCCGATGGAGTTCACCGCTGTCTTTGAAAAAGTCCCGGAAGGCTATATTGCTTTCATTGAGGAATTGCCGGGCGCAAACACTCAAGGTGGTACCCTCGAAGAAGCACGTGAGAATCTTCTGGAGGCGATCCAGCTAGTCTTGGAAGCTAATCGCGCATTGGCGGAGGAATCGATTCAAGGCCGGAACGTTGTGAAAGAGCGCCTCATCACGACGGTTTCATGAAGCGCCGTGATCTTATCCAGCACTTGGAGCATCATGGTTGTGAGTCCTTCCGGGAGGGTAGCAAGCATACGGTCTATGTCAATCGGGCGACCCGGAAGGCAACGGCAATTCCGCGGCATTGTGACATCAATAAGTACCTTGCAAGGCGGATCTGCAAGGATCTAGATGTTCCCCAACCATAAGCCCGTAGGGCACAATAGCGGTTCACCGCGTATTGCGCTGAACGAGGCACGCATGCGGCGCAATACGTCTATCGCATATTTCGCCCTGCGAGTGCTACGCGTGCTTTGCGGGGTATGCCGGGTCTACCGTAAGTCGGAACACCGGAAGCCATAATATAATGCTGCGTCGCTGGCGAGGCTGAGCTGGGCGCCCGGGGCGCCGCCTACGCACCGTAGTTCTGGTGGCTGCGGATCTCGTATTTCACTATTGGGCCAAAGCCACGCCATCGGTATCAACCCGAGGCGGATCACTCACGAGACATGTACCGCCAGATCCTGAACCTCGTCAGGCAGGGCGTCGCTAAACGCACGCCGGCCACCGGCCTCGGTGTCTTTCGGATAGGCTTTGGCCTCGTGGTCTTCCAAGAGGTCGTGTTCCTTTACTGGTTCCGCCACCTGATCTTCGACCCTGTCCCCTATGTCGATCTGGCCTCACCTATCATCCACTACCTGCTGCTGGGGTGGGCGATGGTCGCCGTGTTCCTGGTGCTGGGTTACCACACTCGCTTCGCGGCAGTCGTCAATTATCTTCTCTGGATCGTGTTCGTGGTGTTCACGCCGATGTGGCAGGACTTCGATGGAGGGTTCGACCAGCTCATGATCGGATCGAGCTTCCTTCTGATGTTCCTGCCCACCGAGCGGGCACTGTCCCTCGACAAGCTCCGTAAGACGCTCAAGTATTCGACCATTGCTCATCGTTACGTCCCGCCGGCCGACGCGTCGGTGCTCTGCTATTACATACCGATGCTGTTCTCCCTGGGGCTCCTTTACTTCGATTCGGCCGTTCACAAGCTGTCGGCCGAGCTCTGGCGTAACGGCATGGGGGCATGGCTGCCTGCCACCATGCCCTACTATATGTCCGGCATCGATTTGACCTGGGTCTTGAACAACAAGCCGCTACAGGCGATCATCGGGTACGCGCTGCTCATCTTTCAGTTCGTTTTTGTTTTTCTCTCCTGTTTCCGCCCTTTTCGCGTTCCCTTGCTCCTGATTGGGCTTGCGTTTCATATCGGCATCATTCTGTCCTTGAACATCTATCCGTTCGGCTTCGGAATGCTGGTGCATTATGCGCTGATGGTTCCGTTCGCTTGGTGGAGATGTCTCGGGAGGGCGCTACAGGTACAGGAACCGACGCTGACGGTGTTTTACGACGAACAATGCCCTTTGTGCAATAGAACCGTGATCACGGTGCAGCACTTCGATGTCTGCAAAGCGATCGCATTCAGAGGCCTGCAAACCCATGCCCGGCAGTATCGAGCGCTCGATCGGATATCCGACGATGAGCTATTGAAGGATATCTATGGCCTGGACCGGAAGGGCAGACTCTACCTCGGGCTCGACACCTACGTGCGGATCTTCATCGGCATGAGATACCTCGCGCCGTTGGGCTGGCTGATGAGGATGCCGGGGGTTTATCAACTGGGCCAACGCATCTACCGCCATATCGCCGACGGGCGCACCCGGATCGTATGCGACGAAGGCTGTGCTGTTCCGCCGGAACGACCTGCGCCGGAAGACGAACCATTCAAGCTGCTCTACGAGCGCTACATCGGCACGCCCCGCCAGCTTCCCGTCCGCGTCAGCAAGTTTCTGGTCTTGATCATTGCGCTTCAATTGAACAGCACGATTCACTATGGAATTTTCTATCGCCTGAAAGCTGATCCCGGCGCTTCGAAGATCACCGAGGTGCTGGCAGTGATGAGCAATGCGGTCTTGGGTCTTTCCCATACCTTTCTGGGTATCACGCCGCATGCGCTCTATATGCACGATCACTTCGCGGGCTATGAGCATTTGCTGGCGCTCACCTATCGGGACCAGACCGGCCGGGAGCGTTGGCTGCCGTTCGTCAACGAAGAAGGCAGGCTGGTCGCGCCGAACTGGGGGAGGGTTCAATCGATGTGGGCGAACGTGGCCGTCACCGCCAGGATCAAACGAGAACGCCTGTACCGACTGATTCAAAAAGTGACCCTCTTCTGGGGCAAGGAGGTCGGGCTCGATGGGGCGAACGCGGAGTTTACGATCAAGCTGAAGTGGATACGCGTGCCGATGGATTGGGAGAGGGACCTCCGCCAGAAAAACATCAGCCAGCCGTGGCAGGACATCGGGAAGGTCATCTGGAAGGACGGTGGGATGCGGGTCGAGACGCCCGGCATCGATATCGAGGCGTTATCGCGTTCGAAATGAACGGAGGATTCGCCTCCCCCCTGTCCGCGTTTGTTGCGGACGGGGGAGGGTAGGGTGGGGGGTCGGCGCTGCGGTTGCTGACCAAGCGTCTTTCTTCCCTGACCCTCCCCCGCTGGGGGTCCGGCCGACGTTCGCTAACTAACAAGCCGGTTCACCGCCGCAGCGCCTGTACCCCCATATATGGACTCCTCCGATTTGCAAGCATCTCGCTCGTTGACGGCAGAGGTCGGTAGCGCAGTTGCTTCCATATATCCGGCCTGTTGGTGAGGCCTTGGTCGCCTCTGGCCCTGATGGATTTCCGCGTGTCTTCATCTCAATCACCCTACCGGCCTCGAAGGCCCCTGGGGGTAACGGATTTCTGAAAACACCGG
>JALZID010000313.1 GCA_030860485.1 Pseudomonadota bacterium
CCAAGGTCTTCACTACAGCCATTTTTCGCGGATTTGTTGCGCTGCCGGATTTACAAAACAAACAGTTACGAATGGCGACGTCGCGCCAAAGCCGGAAAACGAAGGCGAATCGGCTAAGTCGGGCTAAGTCGGGTTAAGCGGTTGGTAGAAGCGCCCGACAACGTCCCGGGTTAAAGGTCAATTGACCGTTGCCACAGATGGGGTGCTTTTCTGAATTCGGTTTACTTCACGCGCTTGGCGCAAGGCACAGCTCGCCGAGTACGGCGGCTCGTTGTTCGAGATCCGCGCGGTCGCGGAGCCGTTCGTCTCCTCCGATGTTCCGGAGACGCTCGTCATCTACGTGCCCGGCATAGAACGCGATCGCCGCGGCTCCGTCCTTATGGAGCTCGAGAAAGCCGGCGAGTGCTACGCGCCACAGCTCAAGCGGCTCGCACGAAACGTTCTCCGGCAGCGCTACACGGACGGAGTCATCGACGAGATGTTGGCGCCCGAGCGCGTCACGTACCAGGACCTGGCGCGAGCGGCATCGGACTCCGGTTCCGCGGAGCCGCCGTCCCTCCTCAAGTCGATCTTCCACGACGTCTCGGGCAACGACGCCATCCTCGCTGCATGGCTTGTGCGGGACGTTCGTGATGCCGACATCGAGTCGAAGGAGGCGACGCGTGAGCTCGCGAAGCTCGTGCGCTCCCGGGTTGGCTTGGAGCTTCCCGAGGAGGCAGGGCTTCCGAAGCTTCGGGCGATCACGCTGCGCTACGTTCTCGCGGGCGAGTTCCGCGCTGACCTTCGGTGCCCCGCGCCGACATGTCTCGACAGCGTGCCGTCTCCCACGACGAAGGAGGAGGAAGCGGCGGTGCGGGAGCTCGCGCGACGGCTTCGTAGTTCGTTCGCGGACGAGTACGCGACGCTTGTCGACCGGGTCGAGGCCGAGCTGGGGCTACCCAGCGCAAAGCTCCCGGCGAACGGCCTCGGATCCATCGACACCTTCCGCTTCGAGGAACGAGCGCTCCTGGCGCACTGCGGAGAGCAGATCGCGACACAGCGATTCGGCGATGCGCTCGCCATTGTGAGCGAGCGCGAGCACAGCTTCTGGCTTGACCGTGATGTCGCTCGGAAAGCCCAGTGGGAGGCGTGCCGCCGCATGGCGGAGCTGGGAATGGTCACGATGGCGGTTCGTGCGGCGATGACGAAGGCCAGCAATGGCCCGAATGTATGGGTCGACGGCTACACCAGGAAGGATGGATGGTACCGCCTCGACCAGGCCCAGCGTCGCCTCGAAGCCTGGATCGCCAACCTCGAGGAGGAGCCTGAAGAGCCGCGCTCGGCGTCGTGCGGCGAGCCTATGAGGACACCTGCCACGCCATGGCCGAGGGCTTCACGAAGGCCCTTCTGAAGGCGAATTGGACCGGAGCCTCCGCGCTTCACCAGACGCGCATCTTCAGTGAAGTCGTTTCAGACAAACCGACACCGGTCGCGTACTTCCTGGTCGACGCGATGCGCTTTGAGATGGGTGTCGAGCTCGCAGAACGCCTGCCGAAAACTGCCGAAGTTGCCGTGCGCCCGGCGATCGGATCTCTCCCGAGCATCACACCGATCGGAATGGCGGCGCTGCTGCCGGGCGCCGCGCGCAGCTTCAGCGTCGTCGAGCAGAACGACAAGCTCGGCGCGCTCATTGACGGCACCTTCCTCCCCGATCTCGGTGCGCGCAAGAAGTTCGCCGCAGCCCGCGTCCCGAAGCTCGTCGACGTCGCGTTGGACGCGCTCCTGACCCTTCAGCCGTCAAAGCTTGCCAACAAGATCGAGTCTGCGCAGATCGTCGTGGTCCGGTCACAAGAGATCGACCACGCCGGCGAGACAGGCTTCACCCGACAGGCTCGGCGCATCATGGACGAGGTCATCGGCGACATCGCGAGCGCCATCCAGCGGCTGGCGAAGGCCGGCATCGAGCACTCCGTAGTCACGGCCGACCACGGACATCTGTTCTTCGCTGTCGATCGCGACGAGTCGATGCGGACGGACACCCCCGGCGGCGATCAGGTCGAGCTTCACCGGCGCTGCTGGATCGGGCGCGGAGGCGCAACGCCGCCTGGTTGCGTGCGCGTGCCGGCGTCCTCGCTGGGTTACGCGTCAGACCTCGAGTTCGTCTTCCCCACGGGATCCGGCGTATTCAAGGCGGGGGGCGACCTCGCCTTCCACCACGGAGGGCCAACACTTCAGGAGCTCGTGATCCCGGTAATCACCGTGCGTCTGAAGGTTCACGACTCCGCGAGGCCTACGGCGGACCCTGTCACGGCGAGCGGTTTGCCAGAGGCTGTCACGAACCGCATTTTCAGCGTCACGCTGCAGCTCGGTGGGCAAAACCTCTCCCTGTTCTCCAGCGCGATGGTCGTCCGCCCACTTCTGATGTCCTCGGGCAGGCAAGTTGGCGCCGCAGGCATGGCCATCGACGCCGAGCTCGACCGAAGCACCGGATGCGTGAAGCTCCAGCCTGGCAAGCCCGTCACGGTGGCCTTCTTGCTGACCGATGACAGCGTGCCGTCCTTGCGGGTGGTCGTTCAAGACCCGGCCACCGATGCGGAGCTTTTCCGCTCTCCCAGCGACATCCCGGTTCGCCTTGGCGTGTGATCCATGAGCAACGGCGCAATCCCCGCACGAGATGCACTCGACGACAAGGTCAACCGGCTCTTCGCCGGAAAGGTCGTTCGCAAAGACCTCGTCCGCAAGGTGAAGGTCGGCGCGAATGTCCCGGTTTTCGTCCTCGAGTTCCTCCTTGGGAAGTACTGCGCCTCCTCTGACGAGGTAGCCATCCAGATGGGGCTCCAGGTCGTCAACGACACGCTCGCGAACAACTACATCCGGCCCGACGAGTCGGGGAAGGCACAGAGCAAGGTCAAGGAGAACAGGAAGTACACCTTCATCGACAAGGTGAAGGTCCGCCTCGTCGACTCCGACTACTGGGCGGAGGCGGTGAACTTCGGGAACAAGTTCCTCCACGTTCCGACCCAGTACGTGCGCGACTACGAGCGCCTGCTCACGGGCGGCGTGTGGGCGCAGCTCGACATGCGCTTCGAATCTGACGAAGAAGCCGGCGGCAAGAACCCGTTCTGGATCGACAAGCTGACGCCCATCCAGATTGCGACCTTCGATCTTGAGGAGTATCGCCGCGTCCGGCGCGAGCTCACGACGGACGAGTGGATCGACCTGATGGTTCGGAGCATGGGTTACGAACCGGCGGAGATGACGCGCAGGTTGAAGCTCCTATTCCTCGTGCGGCTCATCCTGCTCGCTGAGCGCAACTACAACCTCGTCGAGCTCGGCCCGCGCGGGACGGGCAAGAGCTACGTCATTCAGGAAGTGTCGCCGTACGCAGCGCTTCTCACCGGACCGACAACGGTCGCCAACCTGTTCGGTCACATGGGCGGGCGGCAGAAAGGCATGGTCCAGATCTGGGATGTCGTCGGTTTCGACGAGATCGCCGACCTCCAGAAGATGCCCAAGGAAGTCATCACCACGATGAAGACCTTCTGCGAGTCGGGCACTTTTCAGCGCGGGCAAGAAGCGGCCTCGGGCGATGCAAGCATCGCCCTGTTTGGCAACACCAAACAGCCCGTCGACGTGATGGTTCACACGGGGCATCTGTTCGCTCCGATGCCCGACGTCATTCGCGATGACATGGCGTTCATCGATCGTCTGCACTTCTACCTCCCGGGCTGGGAGATCCCGAAGATGCGGAACGACCTCTTCACGAACCACTACGGGTTCGTCGTCGACTACCTCGCTGAGGCGCTCCGCGAAATGCGGAAGCACAACTTCACTGAGATCATCGATCGGCACTTTTCGCTCGGGTCGCACCTCAACGCCCGCGACCGGAAGGCGGTCCGCAAGACGGTCTCCGGGCTCATGAAGATCGTGTTTCCCCACGGCGAGGTGACCCGGGAAGAGCTCGGGGAGATCCTCGAGCTCGCAATCGAAGGCCGGCGGCGCGTGAAGGAGCAGCTCAAGAAGATGGGCGCCTTCGAGTACTACCACACCTCCTTCAGCTACACGCTGCAGGACACGGGCGAAGAGCGCTTCGTCGGTGTGCCCGAGCAGGGGGGCCGTGACCTCATCTCGACCGACCCGCTGCCGCCGGGAACGGTCTACACGGCCGGCGCGAACTCCGATGGTACCGTCGGGTTCTATCGGGTTGAGGTCTCGGTCTCAAGCGGCACGGGGAAGCTCAAGTTGGCGGGCGGAGTGGCCGGAGCAATGAAGGAGTCCGTCCAAAGGGCATTCAGCTACGTCCAGACCAAGAAGAGCGATCTCGGCATCGGGCGCGATCTCGACACCTCGGATCTCCACGTCGAAGTCATTGACCTACTCAACAACCATGTCGAGGCCGAGGTGGGCGTCGCGTTCTTCGTCGCCTGCTACTCCGCGCTTCGCAAAGCCCCCGTAAGCCCGGCACTTCTCGTTCTCGGCGACATGAGCGTGCAGGGCAACATCAAGGCACTCCGCTCGCTGGTCGAGCCGCTGCAAGTCGCGATGGACAACGGCGCCAAGCGCGCCCTCATCCCCATCGAGAACAAGCGGACCTTCCTCGACGTGAGCGCCGACATCGTTGAACACGTCGACCCGATCTTCTACGGCGATCCGAAGACGGCGGCGATGAAGGTTCTCGGCGGGCCATGAGCTCGCCTGGTCCCGCGAAGCAACGTCCTTCAGGAGAGAATGGTCGAGTTGATGCGCGATCAATCTCGTCAAGTCGGTGGCACAGAACTCACGAACGCACGAGGGAACATCCGCACATGAATGCCAGCCTGCGAGAAACGTTTACGCAATCCTGGGAGCAGCACACCGGCGGCTCGTTCAGATCCGCCTCCGATAGCGCCCACCGACCTCGTAGAGCGCCTCGGTGATTTGGCCGAGGCTGCAGTCGCGCACGGTGTGCATCAGCTCGGCGAAGGTGTTGCCGCCGGATCGCACCACGTCCTGCAAGCGCTCGAGCGCCTTCGGGGCCTCGGCGCGATGGCGCGCTTGAAAACGGCGTAGCTCTGCGATCTGGGCGTCCTTTTCCGCGTCGCTGGCGCGGGTCAAGGCCTTGGTCTCTGGCTTTGCCGAGGCCTCCGCCGGGGCCAGGAAGGTGTTCACGCCGACGATCGGCAGTCGTCCGTCGTGTTTGCGGGCCTCGTAGTCCAGGCCCTGGTCCTGGATCTTGGTGCGCTGATAGAGGCCCTCCATGGCGCCCAGGACCCCGCCGCGCTCGCTCAGGCGATCGAACTCCGCGTATACCGCTTCCTCGACCCGATCGGTGAGGGCCTCGATGTAAAAGGACCCCTGCAACGGGTTCTCGTTGGCGCTCTGCCCCAGCTCCTGGCGGATAATCTCCTGGATCGCGAGCGCGCGGCGGACGGATTCCTCGGTCGGGGTGGTGATGGCCTCGTCGTAGGCATTGGTGTGGAGGCTGTTGCAGTTGTCTGCGATCGCATAGAGGGCCTCGAGCGTGGTGCGGATGTCGTTGAAGGCGATGTCCTGGGCTTGGAGGCTGCGCCCGCTCGTCTGCACGTGATACTTGAGCATCTGGCCCCGCGGCCCGGCCCCGTAGACGTGGCGCAGGGCGCGCGCCCAGATGCGCCGCGCGACCCTCCCGAGCACGGCGTACTCGGCATCCAGGCCGTTGCTGAAGAAGAAGCTCAGGTGCGGCGCGAAGTCGTCCAGCGCGAGACCGCGCGCGAGGAAATACTCGACCAGCGTAAACCCATTTGCGAGCGTGAAGGCGAGCTGGGTCACGGGGTTGGCGCCGGCCTCGCCGATGTGGTAGCCGGACACCGAGACGCTGTAGTAGTGGCGCATGCCGTTGGCGATGAGATACGCCTCCACATCGCCCATCAGGGCAAGCGCGAACTCGATCGCAAATAGGCACTCGTTCTGGGCCTGGTCCTCCTTCAGGACATCGGCCTGCACCGTGCCCCGGAGGCGTGCGAGGGTGTCGGCGCGGATGTGCGCATAGGTCTCGGGATCGAGGAGCTCGGCGCCCGAGACGCCCAGCAGCCCGAGCCCGAGGCCGTCGTGACCCGGCGGCAGCGGGCCTCGATAGCTGGGCCGATCCGGGTCGAGGCGTGCCTCGGTCTCCGTCCACCGGCCCGCCTGCCGCAGGTGTTTCTCGACCGCCTGGTCGATGGCCGTGTTGAGATACATCGCGAGCAGCACGGGCGCGGGTCCGTTGATGGTCATCGACACCGAGGTCGTGGGCGCGCCGAGGTCGAAGCCGGAATAGAGCTTCTTCACGTCGTCGAGGCTGGCCACCGACACCCCCGACATCCCGAGACGGCCGTACACATCGGGGCTAGTGTCCGGGTCTGCGCCGTAAAGGACGACCGGATCGAAGGCCGTCGACAGGCGCGTGGTTCGGGGCAGGCGAGTCGTCTCGGCCCCGCCCGCCAGGTAGTGGAAACGGCGGTTGGTACGCTCCGGACCACCTTCGCCCGCGAACATGCGCGTCGGGGCCTCCAGGTGGCGGCGCGGGTAGACGCCGGCCGTATACGGGTAGCTGCCGGGCAGGTTCTCCTGGAGGAGGAAGCGCAGCAAGGTCCCCCAGTCCTCGAAGCTCGGCAAGGCCACCGCCGGGATCGGGACACCGCTCTGGCTCTCGGTGTCGTTGGCCAGGACCTGCTCCCGGTCCCGCACCCGGTAGACCAGGCGCGCGGCGCGATACCTCGCCGCTTGTTCCGGCCAGGCCCGCAGGAGCTCGCGTCCTTCCTCACCGATCTCAACCAGGGCGGTTTGATAGCCCTGGCGGAGCCTGGCCCTGACGGGGTCTGGGTCGGCCGTGGCCGCAGCGAAATCCGCCAGCGGCGCCGGAACGTCGGGGGCATCCAGGGCCTCGCAGCTCAGGTAATAGGCCTGGGCTCGCCGTGCGGCCTGTGCCTTTCGCTCGGTCGCCTCGCGTTCCTCCCGCCCCTGCCGGGCGATCTCGGAGAGATAACGCAACCGCCCTTGGGATAGGAGGGAAACCGGTGCCTTGGAAGGCGCGCGGCCGCGCACGGCCGGTGTCCACCGATGGGCGCCTCCGAGCGCCGACAGGCGCTCGCACAGGGCGACGAACAAGCGCTCCAGGCCGGGGTCGTCGAAGCGATGCGCCGAGGTGTCGAACACCGCGCTGCCCTCCCTCGAAACGGTCCGCAAGTGGTCTTGCACCGCGCGCAGCGCATCGGCGGCCCCGGGTTTGTCGCGCTTGTTCAGGACCACGGCGTTGGCGGCGTCGAGCATCTGGATCTTCTCGAGCTGGCTCGGACCGCCATAGTCCGCCGTCATGACGTAGACCGCTACATCGACGAGATCGGCGATCTCGGTGTCGCCCTGCCCGGTGCCGGCGGTCTCGATGAGGACCAGATCGAAACCGAGCGTCCGCAGGAATTCGAGGCACGGGCGCAAGACCGCGCTGGTCGCGAGGTGGCGCCTGCGGGTGGCCATGGAGCGCAGATAGACGCGCGGGTGACACCCGCTGTTCATGCGCAGGCGATCGGCGAGCAGCGCGCCGCCGCTCCTCTGGCGCGTGGGATCGATGGCGATGAGCGCCACCCTCAGGGCCGGAAATGCCGCCAGGAGTCGCGCGAGCAGCTCGTCGATGACCGTGCTCTTGCCCGAGCCCCCCGGGCCCGTGACGCCCAGGACCGGGCAGGAGCGCGCCGCGCGCCCCCCGTCTGCGAACTCTTTATTTTTGTACTTGGCCGCGCCGCGCTCGATGAGGGACAGGGCGCGGCCGATCGCCGTGTGGTCATCCGGCCCCGCGGGGGGCTCTGGATCCGGTCCCCGCGGTGACCGGCGGGTGCGTTCCAGCACCTCGCCGACCATGGCCTCCAACCCGAGCCGGACGCCATCCTCCGCCCGGTAGACGCGCTCGACGCCATCCTGCTCCAGCGCTTCCGCCTCCGCCGCGGTGATGGTCGCCCCGCCGCCCCCGAACACCCGGATGTGCCCCGCGCCTTGCGCCCGCAGGCGGTCGACAAGATAGCGGAAGAACTCCAGATGGCCGCCCTGGTAGGAGCTGATCGCGACGCCGTCGGCGTCTTCCTGGCAGGCGGCCCGGACGATCTCCTCGACACTGCGGTTGTGGCCCAGGTGGATCACCTCGGCGCCCTGGGCCAAGAGCAGGCGCCGGATGAGGTGAATGGCGGCGTCGTGGCCGTCGAAGAGGCTCGTGGCCGTGATGAAGCGCAGCGGCGCCGGGCGTTCGGGACGTCTTGGGGTGTCCTTCCGGGTGATCGTGGACATGGAAAACGCGCCCTGGGAATCTTTGGCCATCGTCCTCAATCGCCTCCTTCAATTAACGCCTCTCCCCCCGGGAGAGGGCTAGGGTGAGGGGATCAAAAAACCGACCGTGTGTGGTAAATACTGGCCCGAATGCGTTTGAACCGCCGCCCACCCGGTCGGTACCGCACTGACATCGGCGCAGCATGGGGCCGCCAGCGCACATGCCTATAGGACTGGTCCCGCCGATCCCGCGTTCCGAGCGAGCCGGCGGATTGGAACCCGTCACGGCAGTTCCGACCGGGTATCCACCGGGCGCGCTCGGGGTCCGAGGCCGGGCCGTCAGGCCTTTTTCGTGTCCTGTCCACTGTCGGTGGGCTCGGAGGAGCGCGCCTCGGGTTTCAGCATCGTCCGCCCTCGCTCGATGGCCCGGTCGAAGAGGCTGAAGGCGAACTCGACGCTGTATCCCACGAGGAACGCCACCACCACGAGCGACAGGCTGTAGGTTTCGAGCTCCGCCTCGTCGAGAGAGAACATGATCCCGGCGATGACTCCGAGCAGCCCGCCCAGGGACAGGCGCATGGCGAACTGACCGCCGAAGCTCGGCGTGTAACTGTGGTAGGCGAGATTGAAGAGCGCGCGCCGCACGATGTAGGCGACGGCCCCGAGCAGACCCAGGATCAGGGGCAGGACATACTGCGACAGAATGCCGAGGAGCGACCGGGCATAGTTTTCGACGGCGAGCATGCGGACCGACCCCGCCTCGGCCGCATCGGGTTGCCGCGCGTCATCCATCCGGTCCGGTTTCGGATACACCCACCACCACATCGCCATGAGGTGCGCCTCGGCGCGGCTCGAGACCGTCATCTTTCCCTCCAGCTCGGCGTGACGGTCGAGGAGCGGCTTGAGCGGTGCGGCCTCGTCCTTGAGATCGAGATTGGTCGGCTGGGTAAGTGCACTCATCGCGTCTCTCTGGATACTCCGATCTGCCATTCCTCCGAGGGGGGAATTACCAAGTCGTGCGGAGGTAACTCAAACAAATTCTATTTCATGTGTGGTCCAATAGTAGACCAACACGTGAGCTCGAACAAGCCGGCGCCAAGCGCCGACGCAACGTTCGTATTCATGGCCTCGAGTTCGTTGGCGCTGGCGATCTGGGACTTCCTGACGGTAACACGGGAAACGCGTCCCACCGGACGGGCGAAAAGCGCCGCGCGTCGGTGAACCCGATCGTTAGCCGGAAGAAAGAATGGAAAGGGGGGAGCCAAATGGTTAAAGGAATGATTTTCGATATCGGAGGTGTACTCGGTCATGATGTGTGGGAAAATCTTTTCCCTGCACTTGATAAGCAAGGTGGAATAGCAGCGAAATTCGATCTTAACAAGGACCATGTTCACAGGGTTGGCGAGCTACTTTGGGAGGCATTCGCTCATAGGCAGGAAGGCCCTTACAATACTTGGCGCGAGCTTGAACACCACGAGCTTGAACACCAATATCGGGATTTGTTCATCAAATTCTTCTGGAGCAAGTCGCCACCGAAAGAGGCTTCGGCCGAGCAATTCATCAGAATGACAGGAAAGTTCATAAAGCCCGTTGACCACGCCTATCGGTTTTCCCCGCCGCCGCGACAGCGCGCGGGCCGCTTGCAGAACGTCATCATCGAGATCGAGGGTCGCGCGCATGATGCGAACATGCATCACGCAGCTCGCGTCAAGTGGGGTGCGCCCTGGGGCAGGGTCAGGTGTTTGCCTTTCGCCCCAAGCGCTTTGCTGACGCGATCCCTCCGGAATACGCGAGGGACAACTGAAGTGCGACAGAGACCGGCGCGAACGAGCGGCGGTGGATGGGCGAGGGCCCGAGGCGCAGGAGCGCGGCGTGGTGGGCTTGTGTCGCATAGCCCTTGTGGCGCGCCAGGCCATAGCCCGGATAGCGGTCGTCGAGCCCGATCATCTCCGCGTCGCGGGCCACCTTGGCCAGGATGGAAGCGGCGCTGATGGCCGGGACCAGCCGATCGCCCCCCACGACGGTGACGCTGGCGCAGGACAGGACCGGTCGCATTGTGCCATCCACCCAGACACCGGTGGGCGCCATCGGCAGGGCCAGCACGGCGCGACGCATGGCGAGCAGCGAGGCCCGCAGGATGTTGTGGGCATCGATCTCCTCGACCTCGGCACGCCCCAAGGCAAAGGCCAGGGCCACGTGACGGATCTGGGTGGCCAAGTCCTCGCGCTCGGCGGCCTTGAGCAGCTTGGAATCCTTTAGCCCCGCGATGGGATGGGCGGGATCGAGGACCACGGCCGCCGCCACCACCGGACCCGCCAGCGGCCCCCGCCCGGCCTCGTCGACCCCGGCGATCGGCATGCGGCGCTACCGATCCAACGGACCCAGGAGCCCGTTCCACCGGTTCACGACCTCGCAGAAGACCTCGGCCGTGCGTTCGGCGTCGTAGATCGCGGAGTGGGCCTCCTTGTCGTTCCAGGCGAGTCCGGCGGCCTCGACGGCCCGCGACAGCACGGTCTGGCCGAAGGCGAGGCCGGCGAGCGTGGCCGTATCGAAGGTCGAGAAGGCGTGGAAGGGGTTGCGCTTGATGCGGTTGCGGGTCACGACGGCCTTGACGAAGGATAAATCAAAAGCCGGATTGTGACCGACGAGGATGGCGCGCGTGCAGCGGCTCGTGGCCACCGCCTCGCGCACGAACCTGAATACCGTCTCCACGGCCTCGCCCTCGGGGACCGCGAAGCGGAACGGGTGATGGGGGTCGATGCCGGTGAACTCCAGCGCGGCCGGTTCGAGGTTGGCGCCGGGGAAGGGCTGCACGTGGCAGGCGACGGTCCTATCTCGCCGCCACCGTCCGTTGCGGTCGGGCACGACCGTGACCGCCGCGATCTCCAGAAGCGCGTCGGTCACGGGATTGAAGCCCGCCGTCTCGACGTCCACGACCACCGGCAGGAACCCGCGGAAGCGCTGGGCGATGCGGGTCTTGTTTTCCAGATCAACGCTCATGGACGAGGCGCCAGCGGCACTCCGCACCGGCCCTGAAGGGGATGAGAACGCCGTCGCCGAAGGGCAGGCTCGCCGGCACCCGCCAGGGTGTCCGCGCAAGCGTGATCGTGTCGGGATTGGGTGGTAGGCCGTAGAAGGCCGCGCCGAAGGTGCTCGCGAATCCTTCCAGGCGGGGAAGTGCGCCGGCTTCCTCGAACACCTCCGCGTACAGCTCCATGGCCGCGTGCGCGGTATAGATCCCAGCGCACCCACAAGACGTTTCTTTGGCGCCACGGGCATGCGGAGCGCTGTCCGTACCGAGAAAGAACCTGGGATTGCCGCTCCCTGCAGCCCGTACCAGGGCTTGGCGGTCCTTCTCGCGTTTCAGGAGCGGGAGGCAATAATGGTGGGGATGGAGGCCGCCGTCGAAGAGGGCATTGCGGTTCATGAGCAGGTGGTGCGCGGTGATGGTGGCGACGAGTCGCTCGGGACCGGCGAATACGAAGTCTATCGCTTCGCGGGTCGTGATGTGCTCCAAGACGATCTTGAGCCCGGGGAATCGTTCGAGCAGATCGATGAGCACCCGTTCGATGAAGACCCGCTCCCGATCGAAGACATCGACCTCCGGATCGACGACCTCGCCGTGTACCGCCAGCGGCATCCCGGAGGTTTCGAGTGCCGCGAGCACGCGATACACGCGGCAGAGGTCCGTGACGCCGGGCTCGGAGTGGGTCGTGGCGCCGGCGGGGTAGTATTTGACGGCATAGATGAGACCGCTCGCGATGGCTCTTTGGACCTCCTCTTGTGTCGTGGCCGCGGTGAGATAGAGGGTCATGAGTGGCTCGAAGCGCAGGCGCCTTGGGATAGCCGCCAGGATGCGCTCGCGATAAGCGAGCGCCTGTGCCGCGGTGGCGATGGGCGGCTGGAGGTTCGGCATCACCAGCGCCCGCGCGAAGCGCGCGGCCGTATCCGGGACGACTGCGGCCATCTCCGCCCCATCGCGGAGATGGACATGGAAGTCGTCGGGGGCGCGCAGGGTCAATGGCATGGGGGCGCATCGCAGTATACGTCGCTCGCGGCGCGGCGGATCGAGCGCCTTTTTACCACGATGTCGGGTCCGCGGCGTGGGCGCCCTCAGGTGATGGCGTTTCCGAAGGCTTGCGAAATCGCATTGAATCTTTGATTCTTTTCACAAGCCCAAGCCGTCGGTTTTCCTCGTTAGCCGCGAGACGGGCCGGCGGCCTGCAGACCCAGATCGACGCTGCATTGCCCGAGTGCCACCGTGGTAGACTCGCGTTGCCCTTCCAGTGCCTTTGAAATCCTCCGAGACGCCGCGGGGGCCCCTTTGGCCGCAGTGTGTCATCCACGCCCAGCAGGCTATTGAGAAATCCCTTAAGGGAGCCTCTAAAAATTGTGGTGAAAGCCTATACTGCCGCGGCATGTTACAAGGGATTTCACTATCCAGGCCGATTTTGGAGCAGCATCAGGGATCTAGATCGGCCTTTTTGAGGGGATCATCCCC